>DAOWHM010000131.1 GCA_030641425.1 Candidatus Bathyarchaeota archaeon
CCCACCTTTCACATTAAACATGATAGCAAACCTAGTGGTTTTTTCATTAGTCTTTGCTGCATCCGCCATGTTTGCCTACATGAAGATAATTCAACGAAAATAGCTTGTTTAGAGCATGTAAGTATCTGCAAGCTGAACTGTTTTAGTCTCCTCCGGAAGAGAGATGAGAAGAGGCTCCCTGAAACTTGTAAGTGGACCGTGTAGGATTTGACTCTCCTCAAGCATACATTACTAGTGCTCCGGAATTGGTGGGCCGAGAGAGATTTGAACTCTCGACCTTTCGGTTATCAGCCGAACGCTCCAGCCGTACTGAGCTACCGGCCCCATTGTCTCAAAGCACGACTAGATTAATTGACAGCTCATTATAAGCATTTTCAGGAACATGCAAGTGGAAGATTCAAATGCTCGCGCGAGCCACAGCAGTCAAAATCCTTCGTTTATTAAGCTATAAGAGAAGCCACGGCGTCCTTTCTCGGAAATCCAGAACAGTAGGAAGCTTACGAATGCTAAGAAAGAAGCTAGGTACATGATGCTTCTATAACCATCGAGTGCAATTACAATAGCTGCAAGAAATGGACCAATTATCGATGATAGACTTAAGACAGAATCGAATAGGCCACTTACTGTGGCTTTCTCAATATTTCTATCCATAAGAAACCTTAATCCCCCAACATACATCAATGCCCAAGAAACCCCTAAGATTATCTGAGTTGGGATAATTTGCCAGAAGTTGGAGGCAAAAGTGAAGCTGAAGAAGGTAATGCCGGACATTAGAAGCCCGAGTGCAGTCGACACAACATATTTTATCTTGCCACTGAGAACGAACATGAAGACGAACTGAGTTGCAGCATTAATCGTCTGTATAACCCCTACCCAGAACAAGTTTGCTCCCAAGGAGAGCAGGAAAAGAGGCCAGAAAGTCCAGATCATGTGAGCTCCACTATGACGAATCAATATGGCAAGATAGAGAAACAGATTCTTTCTAATGATCCTTGTAGGAAATTTGGGAAGGTCAAGCGAAACCTTCTCGCTAAATTTTATGCTTAGCGCCACCAAAACAGCAAGGAAGAGAAAGTATGCGTTTAAAATAAAGACCCATCTTATCGCGAAACTAGCAGCTATCGAACCAGCGATTAATACGCCCAAGGCCCATCCCAATGATCCGAAAGATGAAAACCGAGATAGATCTTTGCCGCTTTCATGAACGTATGCAATTAGGGACGCTGGAAATACACCAAGCGAGAACCCTACTAGAATACGGATTCCCAGTAGAGACCAGAAATCTTGAGCAAATATCTGAAGGAAAAAAGCGACTGAAGCCAATGCCAATCCAACTATTAGGAAGAGCCTCCTGCCATATTGGTCTGATGCCCGACCAAAGATGAAGGACGACAGAAATAAGGCTAGAGAATGAAAAGCCACAACAACACCTATCTCGGAATCTAAAATTCCCAACTCCCTAGCATAGATAGGCATGAAAGTCACTGAACCCATCACTGCAGCAAAAGTGAGGAATCTAATCAACCCAGATTTCATGTTCCAGACCATCCTCCAGCAACATAAATACCTTTTTCATCTTTCCGTCAAAACAACACCAAAAATAATATCCTGCCATTTAGAACAAAGGAGTTAAGCTTAGCCCAGTCTTCTCGTTGAGTGTGGAAAGAAACTCTTTAATGACAATTGCTCTATCTGTCTTTGGGCCCGTAGCCGAGTCTGGATTAAGGCGCCGGCCTTCGGAGCCGGAGACCAGGGGTTCAAATCCCCCCGGGTCCGCTACAAATTCATATCGAGTACTCAGAAGATTTATGTCTTATATCGAATCTACTCCAGCCATATGAAACTCATGTGCATGGATCTGCATTTCGCGCTCAGATTTAGATGCGTTCAAGTTTGAATATAACAGGTCGCAGCCCATCTGTACAACAATTAATAGCAACACCCTTCTCCTTATACCATGGCAAATTCCCACCAAATGCCAAGGTTCGGACACTGCAGTATATCGTGTGCCATGCACTAGAGCAGAAACCCTCGGGCATCCTCAAGTTCTCACCAACAGTAAATTCTTGACCATCACTGTACAACCCACATGCATCAAGGGGTCTTACAGGCGTAACAGGACTTGTCTCAAAAACTTCAGTTGGACTGAATCGCCTCAGCACCGTTATCTTAACTTGATATCGCTCAACCAACTCAAAATACATCCATCATTCAATTTAGTAATATCCTAGAGAAGATATGCATAAAATCGTTACGCCCACGATGCATGCAAACGATTTTCAGACATGCTGTTGTCTCTTAGAACGCACTTGGAGCTTCTCCACAAAAGAATACCATGTGCATGCATGCTGAATAATGGTGAATCGGATGAACACATACATCACATATTGGTGAGGTAACGAGTGGTTGAATTCTATTACGTGGATTCTGGTTTCATATTCTCTCTTCATAAGACTGTTTAATCGGAATCCGCAAGTTAGCTCTGATAGAATTGGAGATAGAAGGAAGGCAGAATGAAACCAGAAAAGATATTTTCTGTTAAAGAGCGAAGGGAAATACAAAACAAAATATTTCAAGCGATTGAAGCAGAAATGAAAACGCTTTCTCCAGAAATACAACATATTCTTTGCGACGACCTTGTTACAGCATTTCAAAACCGATTAATTGTATTAACCCGAGTGAACCAAGACACGACTGAACAATGGAAAGAGACTGTTTTAGCGGATACTGAACAAACTTACATTCGACAAGTGTGATTCTGGAACCATTCAAATCTCTTTAATGCCGGAATTGCTAATCTAACGTGCTATTTCACAGCTTTTCGGGCATGCATGCATGCACACATTTTATATTTCTCTTCAGAGAATTCTTCTTATATTATTAGGAAAAGAGAGATTGGAAAATTTGAATAGAGAGTTCAAGCCTTTTCGCGGATACTTTGTCTTCAGTGAAGTTGAATTATTTTCGCTCATACTCTGTATAGTGCTGGACATCAGCGAGTATATGGCTGCAGTTTTAATCATGCCTGGCATCGGCGATATGCTTGATATTGTTGGGATTGTCGCTTGCCTTTTGATGTTCCGGTGGATTGGAGTTATAACTTTTTTTGAGATAGTTCCAGGTGCAGACATTTTACCAATCTTCATCATCACATGGCTAGTGTGGTATTTTCTCAAAAAAAGCAAGAGAAGAGAAGCATATCAGATTGCGAAAAAGCGCGCTCATAGAATTCTCTAATGAAGGCGTGGTGAAGTTTAGGAAATTCCAAGCAAAGTTCTTCCAGTAAATCGGAAACATATCCTCTCACTTCATTCTCATGTTCCATGTCTTTTTCGACTTAATCAACCGAAAATTCACGTTTGCATAAATGGCTGGTGACCGGCAAACTTGCAGTTCACAGCGTGCATTTCGTGAAGGGAAAGGCCAAGAAATGGGCTTTATTATCACATTCACCAAGATAGAGCGATGAACCGCAAGCACTGAAACACTGTTAGAAGTCACTACTTAACGATTATCACAGATCATACATCCAGAGAAGGGAGAGTTAACTGAAAGTATTGCGCACACACATTTGTAAATCAATCCAAAATCAGAGAGGGGGAAGTGAATAAAATCCTTGGCATATGTTAATCTTGATTCTTCAAACTCCAAAGCAGTCTCTATTGTTCTTAAACAAAGTCGTGTCTTTTCCGGAAGTTCATATGCATACCTGCAAACGGAAAAGTAATGTATGCATGTTCTCGCTATACAAGTAGGGGACCCCCCCTCCATAAATTTACATTAAATACAGAGAGATTTGGACAACATTGCGCTGGCATGCTTCAGCATTTTACACGCCTTCAAATAACAACACTAATCTCAGAAAGCTCACTCTGGAATCATGCAGACATGTTCCACGTTAGTAGTATCTATGGAGCGAATCTGTCTACTGAAAGCTGCTCTCTGATCAAATTCGAGAATTTTTTCTAAGAATCTCTGCTTTGTCAGTTCTTTCCCATGTGAAATCGGGATCATCTCTCCCGAAATGCCCAAACACAGCTGTTTTTCTGTATATCGGTCGGAGCAAATCCAAATGGTCTATAATTGCTTTAGGTCTCATATCAAAATGATTTTTCACCAATTCAAGAATTTTTTCATCCGGTATCTTTCCCGTGCCGAATGTATTCACCATCACGGAAACTGGTTGTGCTACACCGATGGCATATGATATTTGGGCCTCGCATTGATCTGCCAAACCTGCAGCAACAACATTTTTTGTAATATACCTTGCCATATAACAGCCAGATCTATCGACTTTTGAGGGGTCTTTTCCGGAAAGACATCCTCCGCCGTGACTTCCGACGCCACCATAAGTATCGACGATAATTTTTCTCCCCGTTAAACCTGTATCTGCTAAAGTTCCTCCGACAACGAACCTGCCTGTTGCATTAATATGATATTTTGTTCCTGTGTCTACCAAACTTGAAGGTATGACCTTTTTTATGACCTGACTTATTATGTCTTCTCTCATCTTTTCTCTGTCAGTATTCTCAATGTGTTGAGCAGCTATCACAACAGCTTCCACTCTTTTTGGTTTTCCACCAACATATTCAACGGTGACCTGCGACTTACCATCTGGTCTCAGATATGGCAAAATTCCACGTTTTCTGCATTCAGAAAGTCTTCGCACCAGATTATGTGCAAGCATTATCGGTAGAGGCATCAATTCTTTTGTCTCATTTGTGGCATAGCCAAACATCATTCCTTGGTCTCCAGCGCCCTGTTCATGAGTCTCGGTTTCTTTAACCCCCTTTGCAATATCCGGGGACTGCTCTGTTATAGAAACCAGCACACCACATGTTTTCCAATCCAGTCCATCTCGGGCATTATCGAAACCTATTTCCTTCAATGTCTTTCTGACAATGCGCGGTATGTCTACGTAGCAGGAGGTTGTGATTTGACCGGTAACTATTACGTTTCCTTGCATTACCAATGTTTCACAGGCAACTCTTGCTTCAGGATCTTTGCTTAAGATAGCATCCAGTACAGCATCTGATATTTGGTCTGCAACTTTGTCCGGATGTCCTTCTGCTACAGATTCTGAAGTAAATAGATGTCTTCCATTGTTTATCATGAGAGTCCTTCAGTAGATTTGCTTACGAGTTCTTAATGATTTCGTCCCTTCGCGGTGTTAAAAGCGCGTGCATGTGATATAGTATGGACTCGCTGCAGATTTATGTCAAATATCTCTGGATTCGTTACGCCTACAGCCACGTCTGGCCATAATTGCCTGCTACAATCACAACGTCAAAGATGTTAATTGTCCCGTCTTGAACTAGATCAGCGTTTGGGTTCCACTTTTCGTCGCCAGGCGTTGATCCATACGCTACAGCTACGATAACAACGTCGAAGATGTTGATAATTCCATCATTGTTTAAGTCGCTAAGATATAGCCAGATTAAATCTCGAAGGTTAGACTCAAAGATTTCCGTCTCAACGATCTTTCCAAAAGCTTCTAGATATTGCAGCTCATCGTAGAGTTGATGTGTTTCATTAATCTTTGCATATATCTCGTCGAACTTGGTGTCAATTATCAGAGTTGAGTTCTTTCGACTATACAGTGTGAGATCTTCTTCGAGAAGTTCTTCCAAGCCGAACACTCTGAAGTCAACTACAAGTCTCCTGAAGCAGTCCTTCCTAACTTGACTGAAGTAGAAGGAGTATGGATAGTAGCCCATGACATCAAAAGCAAAATCTCCAGCATAAGCGACTCCATGTGTGAATGTGTGAGGGAAACCCAAGTTATGTCCAGCTTCATGGATGAAAACCAGCCCAAGACCTGATTTTGGCGACACTCCATCGTCTTGGAAGTATCGACCAACCTCTTTCATCACGAGAATCTGCCCGCTACCACCTAGCCCAGTATACTCCCCTCCATACACTAGCATGCTCATATTCTTCTCCAAAAATACATATCCAGTTATCACTATGTCTGCGGCATCAAAGTCAAAGTACAATTCTCGTACAGCGTAGATATCATCCCACACTTGGTATCCATCGTAGTAGGTCCACCCATCAATCTTATCAATGACTGCGCCTTCGAAGATGGTCTTTAGAATAGGATAGTCCGAGAGATTCCAGAAGTCCACTACTACACTTATGTTCAGAAATGGAGCCAAGTCAGCTATTGCTTCTTCTGCCAAAGTCGCGTTGATTATCCAACTCATGAACTGGTTAGAGTAACCAGAGTCTGAGGCGTTGTTGAGCATCTTAACTTGAATTGACATCGATCGGGCCTTAGATATCTCAGTGCTAACCCAAAGCTCTGGTGCAAGCAAGTTGCTCAACCCATCCTCTATCCATCCTGCTAAATAATATGCCAAGGCAGTTTTCCCCTGACTTGTCCCTACATCGTGAGAAGCTAAGAACGCATCAAGATCTTCGTAGTAGTATTGATACTTTGGACCGCTAACAGACAAGCCCCACCAAATCCTAGTCCAGGTAAGGTACCATTGGAATGCGGATGGATCAATGAAGAATACTCTGCTGTTAGAGGTAAAACAGGCATATGGAAACTTAACATCAGGGTTCAAACTATTATCCCATTCGAGCCTCCAAAAATCCCGAGAGCGATTGGCTTCGAAATCCAACTCAGTGACGTTATACCAGTGTTCGAGACTATGATCAGGCGAATCGAACTCGGTGAAGTTCATAACATAGAACCAATAAGAATTATCAGAGCCAGGTCCGTAGGGGTTAGCCACAAACCAATCTTCAACCGCCACCGCGTCGATTGCTCTTCCAGACTGAGGTAAGAATATAGACATTTTTTGACCAGTTGATCGCTGAAGCTGCAATGCAGTCGTATTCAACTTTGAAGTGGCGTCCGACGCGTTTATGGAATTGTCCAGAATGAAAGTTTGAAGTGCCAAGTAATATGAATTATTAGAGAAGTAGTAGTTAACATCGAAATTGTGTTCAATCGTGAAGTTTTCATAGTCATAGGGATAGTTTTTCTCCACATTTACGTCAATAAAAGATGTGTCAACAACTTCCTCTTGAAATCCAACAAAAACAACATTCAACGAAAATGTGTGAACAACACTCTTCGCAGCCAGTATTTCGCTAGACAATACTTCACCAAATTCCCCTCCGCCCCCAGCCAAAGGAATCCAAGAAACTAATAATATAAATACAAACAGTAAGATCTGGAGCTTCACTTCCCATCAGTAAACCCTTGTAGACGGCCTATTATATTGATTTTGCAGAACCCCTGTTTCCACAAAGAGTTCCAAAAGTTTTTGAAGAAAATGACTTAAACTCTCTCACCAATATCTCCTACAGGAGTGGTCGACTATTCGAACAGTCTATGTAGACTACGCTGCCACAACCCCGACGGATCCCAGTGTAATCGAAGTCATGCAACCATATCTTACAACATTTTATGGGAACGCCTCTTCATTGAATTCCTTTGGATTCAAAGCAAAAAAGGCACTGGAGAAATCAAGGGAGACAATAGCGGAGTTCATGAACGCTGAAGCGTCAGAATTCATATTCACAGGGACCGCGACAGAGGCGAACAACCTAGTCCTGAAGGGACATGCATTCAAGGAGGGAAAATCCAACTGTCATATTGCGGTATCTTCCATTGATCATGACTGTGTACTTTTGTCAGCTAAGTGGTTGGAGCAGCTAGGGTTCAGAATCACAATCTTGCCAGTTGACAAATATGGCTTGCTAAATCTAGACGCCCTCGAAAAGATATTAGAAGAAAAAGTAACGCTGGTATCTGTGGTTCATGGAAACAACGAAATCGGAACTGTTCAGCCCATCGAGGAAATCGTGAAAAGATGCCACGAGCATGGAGCTCTCTTCCACACAGACGCTGTTCAAAGCTTCGGTAAACTGGCAATAGATGTTAAGAAAACGGAAATAGACTTCATGACAGTTAATGCGCATAAGTTGTATGGACCTAAAGGAATCGGCGGCCTTTTCAAACGAACGCAGAAGGAACTTGAACCCTTAATTCACGGTGGCGGTCATGAATTTGGGTTACGATCTGGAACTGAAAACATACCAGCAATTGTAGGCTTCGCCAAAGCGGTTGAACTCAGAAAAGATGAGATGGTTCCAGAGGCAATACGACTCACTCGCATGCGCGACAAGTTGATCAAGGCAATTTTAGAGATTGAAGACACTTATCTTAATGGTCATCCCTCACAGAGATTGACTAACAACGCCAACTTCCGATTCTCTTACATTGAGGGAGAAGCGGTGGTACTAAGCCTTGATACAGAGGGAATAGCTGCCTCCTCAGGATCAGCTTGCTCCTCCAAATCCGCTGAACCAAGCCACGTACTTCTTGCAATAGGACTGAGGCCTGAAGAAGCCCGCGGTAGTCTAAGAATTTCCATTGGAAAATATAACACCGAAGAGGACATAGACTACATAATCCAAGTTTTGCTAAAAATTGTCAAACGCATCAGAGCAATATCTCCACTCAAACACTAAATGAGGAAGCCCCAATGGATATCATGACCGTTAGAATCGAAACGGTTAGCAACTGCAACATAATTTTAGGCATGGCACATTTCATCAAAACCGCAGAGGACCTTTATGAAGCATTAGTAAATTCCGCCCCAGACATAAAATTCGGAGTAGGCTTCTGCGAAAGCTCAGGTCCTTGCTTGGTGAGAAGCGAAGGCAACGATGAGCAACTGAAAGTCCAAGCTGCTAAAGCTGCTTTCGAATTAAGCTGTGGTCACAGCTTTGTCATCTACATCAAAAACGCCTTTCCCATAAATGTTCTGGGAAGAATCAAAGAGGTAACTGAAGTCTGCACAATTCACGCTGCCACTGCAAACCCCCTGCAGGTAATCATTTGTGAAACGAAGCAAGGTCGAGGCATACTTGGTGTCATCGACGGGTCAAGGAGCAGAGGAATCGAGAAAGAAAACGACGCAAAAGCACGAAAAGAGTTCCTCAGAAAAATTGGCTACAAACTCTAGACATCCCCCAGAAGGTTCACCCAACACCGTTCGCGCGAAGCGACTGTGTGATAGCAAACAAAGACTTTGAGCGAAATGCCATGTTGAAAAGCCTATTTCGCCAATATTTTCTTTGCATTCTTCCATTGATCTCTAACTATCTCGATGTTGCCCTGCACATCCGCATGTATCGAGTAGAACATATAACACATATAGGAACACTTATCGCATTCTCGATAAGTTTTTCTCAGCCTCTCAAATCTAGAGCTATTCCACAGCGTCGGCAAATCGTAAATTGTCGCAACGGGGTTTTGAAGATGGCAGCCAGCTACATTGCCAAGGGGATCTATCATGAAGAAAGATTGAAGAGCTTTGCACTTCCATACTCGTTCTCCCTTCAAAGTTAGGAGTTTCAATGCGTTTAACATCTTCTTTGTTATGAGAATCCCGTGAAGCCTGTTTTTCTTTTCAATTAACGCGTCACACATCTTCGCAAAGGCTTCCTTATCCGAGATCTCAAGCTCAGCGTCTTTCTCGCCTATTTGAAACATCGGCTGTTCAAAGGAGTCATGTTGATATAAGCAATAAAGAACTGGGATCCCGCGGTCACAAAAATGTTCCGTAAATTGAGGAATCTCATACATGTTGAGTTGCGAAATTGTTGGAGAAACCCCAACTGTTATTCCTTGGCTATGAAGAGTTTCAACTGCATCTATTGCACTCTTCCATGCACCATCAATCCCTTTTAAGTAGTCATATTTCCTCTCATCCAAAGTATCAAGTGATATTGCCACGAAATCAACATTGCGCAAAGCTTCTATTCTCTTCACGGCCTGACTTCCATTGTCATAGACTGTAGTAACAAAGTATCGAGAGGCATAATCGATAATCTCTCCGATGTCTTCTCGCAGAAGAGGATTCCCCCCAGAGAAAACAATCTCCATCACCCCCATTTTACGAAGAATCTCTAATCCAGCTCTCACTTCATCAGTGGGAAGTTCTTTCACCGGCTTCTGCCCTCGCCAGACATCACAGCTTTTGCATCGATAATTACACCTATTGGTCAACATCCATTGTACATGATGAGGCCTATTGAAAGAAATTGAACGGTTGAACAATCTAAATGCTTTAGAAAGTGAGAGCCTCACTGGAACTGCCTCGTTGGATCCTTCTATCTCCTAACTTGGAGGGTTATTTAAACGTAAACATTATAAGTGTTTTGTCAACTGAAAAAGATTATTAGCATAATCAGCAGAAGCTTTGAAGTTGACCTACACCATGAAGGTAGATGTTGTTGTTCTAACGAAAAACAGTGAAGAAACCTTAGCGTTGTGTTTAGACTCCGTTTACAAAAACGTTCCAGTTAGTCGACTCATTGTGGTAGATGGCTATTCCACGGACCAAACGCTCGGGATTGTGAAGAAGTTTAACCAGAGATTTCACAATGTCGTCCTTCTTAGAGAGAAAGGGACAAGAGGCAGAGCTAGACAGAGGGCCATAGAAGCCATAACCACCGAATGGTTCATGTTCGTCGACAGCGACGTCGTACTATGTCACAACTGGTTCGAGAAAGCCAAGACACTCATGAAAGATAATGTAGGGGCAATCTGGGGGATAGAAATTTGGTCTGTTCTAAAGCACATAACGGTCTTAAAGCTATTCAAAAGAGTGACCATGAAAATCTTCGGAAAAAGAGGTGGAACCCACGACTTGCTTGTAAGACACAAAGCAGTCAAAGACATTCAAATCCCCTCCAACCTGCATGTTTATGAGGACGCCTACATAAAATCGTGGATCGATGGCAAAAACCTAGAAGTGATCCCAACATACGAACCCCACTGCATTCATTATAGACCAGCAATTGTGTGGACGATGAGGAAAAGCATCTCCCTAATGGCCAATGAACTCCAATTTGCTATACGATGTCCCCAATTGATGTTATCTTACGCTTTCTACACCCTCATTGTATTATACCATAGCCTACTGCGAAACATCAAGCCCAACGGGTAGCAAAACCTCTCATGCGCCTCCACTTGTCAAGTATCCGTCCAGATATATGTCAACTAGGGCATCCAAACTAAAGGTGCTGGAATGTCCGTTTCAGTCGTAGTCAGATGCGCTAGCCGCGAGAAACTATTTCACGGTGTTATCAATCG
>DAOWHM010000144.1 GCA_030641425.1 Candidatus Bathyarchaeota archaeon
CAAGGTGAAGATGAAAGGCAATATACCCTCTATGTCTTTCACTTCGCGACCTACCAGACTATGCAACTCGGTCCAGAAGAACGTGTTCGGTTTGGTTCTTGTCTGCTCAAGATATTGGGTCAAACGTTTTGTCCATTCCTTACCCCGTCTGTCGAAGTCCAGCAGTAATATTACTTCTTCTACGTTGAGCCTCTCGATTTCTGTGGCTATGGCAAGAAAGGACTTCCTTGTTTTTGCTGCGATTATTTCGCCGCTCAACGCGAGGGTTCGTAGTGTTTTTTCGTCATTTGGGCCTTCAACAATTATTGGTATGCCTTTCGCTGACTGAAGAGCTAGCCTCTCTAAGAGTTCTGATATTCTTTCCAGTTTTTCTTTTAAGCGGGTTGACAAAGGATCTTACCTGGTTATTTCGATATTTTTCATCTTTTCCAGTTTTTCAGGGTGATTCCTGAAGTGGTTTCGAACAGGCTCTAATATTTGTATTAGAGTATCTGCAATTGCGTTTTTAAGGTCTAGGGGGTGTATCGTTCCTTCTCTGTATGATTTTTCTAGTTTGGGGTAATTTGTGAATGTTTCAGTGCCGCCGTACTTTGGCGGACGAGTTATTGTGAGTTCATTGGTATTAGTGAGTACGGCTAGGCGAGCTGTTTCTAATATTGGATTGTTGGTTGTTTGTTTAGGTGGGCAATATGCGTTTCTAATTTTTGTCTTTATCTCTTCTGGCGAGTCGTGTACGAAGATGCATGTGCTTGGTAGGCTTTTGGACATCTTGGAGGTAATCTGCAGATTCAATGTTGAGTCTTCGTCGAGTTGTCTGTTACTCTTTGTGGGACCTTTAAGTCCCATAAGTAAAGGTGTATGAACACACGATGGTTTCGTCCAATGTTGCTTTTCTGCTGTGTCACGCGCTAGCATGTGAGCCTTGCGTTGTTCTAAGCCAGCACAGGCAATATCTAGTTTCATGTGGAATATGTCTGCCGCTTGCATGCATGGGTAGAATAGCCAGGCTGTTTCCATGTCGGAGAGGTTCATTTCTCTTCCCATTATAGGAAGTGATCTCATTATGCGTTGTACTGAGGCGCTTTTGCTTATTCTAACCACTCTTTCCCAGTATTGTATATCTTCTGCTATGTCGGTTGCCCAAATGTACTCGACATTTTTTAATCCTAGGGCTTCAAAGCATTCCATAAAATATCTGCCACAGAGTCGGATGTTCTCCATTTCGCCTTCAAGCTTGTTGTTGATCCAAGAGTGCCAATCTGCAAGAAAGATAATGAAATGTAAGCCTGCGTTAATCATGTCTCGGATTTTCGAGCCGCAAACCAATCCTAACCCAATATGCATGAGGCCGCTTGACTCAAAACCCCAATAAGCTCGGGGTTTCCTTTTTGTCTCAAGTAGAGAGTGCAATTCGTCGTGTGTGATGATTTCCACAGTGTTCCTGGTAATGAGATCTAGTCTGCTTTGGATATCCAATATGTTGCCCTCAGGAATGGTTCTTTAACATTTGATGACTTAGAAGATAAAAGTTCTCTTTATCGCGGGTGTTGTGTATCCCACGTAACCTAACACTTAACTTCATAGATGGAGCTGTGCGCTCTTCTCTGCTAAGCTCTCTCGTGCATGGGTATTGTGATCACCCGCGCCACCGTGTCTCGTGTTTGGGTAGGCTCTCGGTCATAAGCAGGCTTTGAACCAGCTTCGGTGAAGTCCGTCTACACGAGCTCTCATGGGAGAATCTCAGTGGATTCGGTGCTCATATCATCGCTGTAAAAATAGATGTGGATCAAAGAAAAAAGTCTTTCTAGCCTATTAGGGTTTCTAAGTTGATCTCGAAGGCTACTGTTGGATTTTCTAACCCAAAGTTGTTTAAGACTTCGGGGTGGATTTCTCCAACGATTCCTATCTCCCTATTTTTAGTCCGTATACTTGCGACTCTTCCTTTGAGAAAGCTCGGATGCTCTGTTTCCTTGATTTTCCATTCTCCCACCATTATGTTTGTTATCAATGCTTCTGCAATGGATTTGATCTCAGTGAAGTTCGCTTTTGGGTGCGATGACACTGCTGCTATGTGTAGTCTTCTTTCACACAGTGTTTCATTTTTGTCGTTTAGTTTGACTACGTCGGAAACTTCAAATAGTTTTTGAGGGAAGCTTTCATGCCTGTTGGCTGCAAGGTTCTTTATCAAGCCTGGAAGTAAGTCTTGTCGCATTATGGTGTACTCTGCTGAAACCGGGTTAGCTAATGTGATGTCCTTTTCTTCTTTTCTGCGCATTTTCTCATACTGGATACTCTCATTTGTCAGTGTGAAATTCATCATCTCCGTAAATCCGAGGCCGATGGCGATTTGCCTTGTCAAGTTAGCGATTTTAAGGGTAGGGTGTTGCTCGCCAATGGTAACTGATGATGGAAAGGTAGGTTTAAGTTTGTAATAGCCATACCCAATGGCTACTTCCTCCACCAAATCTATTTCGTGGAGGATATCAATGCGATACGCTGGGATCGCTACTTCAATAACTCCCTTCTTAATCCTCCTGGCTCCTAGCCTAGATCTCTCTAAACATTCGATGATCTCTGCTGTGGAAAGGTGAAGACCTAATGAAGAGTTTGCGAAGGTAGTCTTAAGGTCCATCTTCTCAGGACTTAAATTAGGTGAGAATCTTGATTGATCTGGATATTCTACTGTGACTTTTTCAATTTCGCCACCCATGTCTGCGAGTGAGGTGCAAAGCACATTTAGGCTCTTCTCGACTGCTTCATAGTCCGTGCCGGTTACATCAAGGAACAAATTTGTAGTTTTTTCTTTGATCTTTGTGAGTTCACCGTTGATTATCGGGGGCATAGAAAGCACATGTTCATTTCTGTCGATGAGAACCGGATAATTCGGAGACTGGTCAATCAGATGTTTGTATGCTACTCCTTTTTCATGTTTTTGAAGAATTTCTTGGAGGCTCATCTCTTCGTTTTTGTCCAATGGAACAAACTTAACACTGTTTGGGCTTACAGCGGTGAATGTGAAAGGTGGCCTGACAGCATCAAGGTTATGTACACCGATGGAAGCCTTTTTTCGGTCTCTGCCTATTCCCCAATGGAGGTCCTCCTGCATTTCCATCAGATCAGCCACGTCTCCTTCATCGAGTTCCATATTGCGTACAACTGCTGCAAGCATAAACGGTCTAACTTCTGCGACTGCCTCAGTGATTTTAAGTGTAATATTGCTGTCTTTCGCTTTGTAGTCTGGTAGTCCTGTTTCCCAGCCTCTCAAACCCTTGAAGGCTCTAGTGACACCAACATAGCTGCAGAAGTCGATTCGGTTAGGGTTAAACTCGACTTTCAGGTAGTCTTCTCCTTCTTCTTCTATGTCAAAACCTAGCCAAGGTATCCACTTTGTCATCTCTGTGAGAGTAACCTTTCGTCCAACAAACTTGGAGAATCTTTCTTCGTGTAATGTAATTACTGGCATAGAGGCGTACCCCTGATCCATCCCAACTGGTTACCATACAATAGTCGTATGTCTTTGAGTCCAAGTTCGAGCATGGCTATGCGCTCCAGTCCTCCTCCCCAAGCTAATACAGGATGTTTTATTCCCATAGGTGCTAGAACTTCGGGTCTGAAGATACCCATCCCGCAAAGCTCCATCCAATGTTTCAGTTTCGGGACATAAACCATTGCTTGTGCTGATGGTTCTGTGTAAGGGAAATAGCATGGCCAGAACTGAACTTTTTCTAGTCCGAAGCGACTGTAAAAAGCTTTAAGTGTGCCCATCAAGTCACGAAATGTTACTCCTTTGTCAACAACGATTCCTTCTATCTGATAGAATTCAGCAGTGTTTTTGTATGTAAGTTGCTCATTTCGATAGACCTTATCAACTGAAAAAACTTTAATCGGGACTTTTTTGTGTTTTGAAAGATATTTTATGGTTTCAGCAGTTGTATGAGTCCTTAGCAGAAGTCTCTTGGCTTCGCTGTGACTCCATTTATACCCCCATCCCTTGGAACCAGTTGTCCAGCCATCCTCGTGAGCTCTCGCCACAACGTCAACAATAGTCTTCTTTGGTAGTCTTCCTGCTTTAGGGTTTGATAGATAGAAGGTGTCTTGCATTTCTCTTGCAGGATGGTCTTGAGGCTGAAATAGAGCGTCGAAGTTCCAGAATGCTGTTTCGACTAATGGTCCACGGATCTCCGTGAAGCCCATTTGAAGGAAAATCTCCCTTGTACGTTCTATAATCTGTTGCAGTGGATGAATTTTGCCCGGATAGGTTTGGGGACCATCTGCAGACACATTGAACTTCCTCAATTTTGTGTCACGCCATTTTCCAGTGATGATTAGTTCCGGGGTAAGTTGGCTTACTTCTTCGACAATTTTGATTCCCCTTTTAATCAATTTTCGTCCAGCCACTGTGAGTTCCATGGTTCGAATGTTCTCATCTTTGATATTGACCAGTTTGCGTCTACGTAGAACTTTGAGGGCTTTTCTCATCTCATTATCTAATTCTTGTGTGACAATCGTGTTTTTTTTCGCTAGGAGTCCGATGACTTTTTCGTCAGTGCCTTCTTTTGGTTCTTCAGAAGCTCTTAGGATTTTTTCTTTTCCTGAGAGAATGGCCCAGTTCTTTCTGCGGAGCCAGCCCAGAGCTATTGGTTCGAGTGATTTCTTTAGCTTTGCATTATTGGTTACCTCTTTGATTTTTGCAGTTCCACCTAAGTTGAACAATGATCTAATTAGTCGGCGTTCAGGCAGTCCTTTCTCTGCATATGTTCGTCCTTCTTCATTCAGGGCGACTATTGTCCTCGTACGCTCTTGCAGTTGAACAAGTTTTTCGTTGGAGAGCTTTAGTGCAGCTCGCATTACAGCAGCGTGGGCGAGACTGCTAGCTTTGACGATTTCTTCAATTGTGCCTTTGCCGTCAAGTTTTTTGAGTGCCTGCAATGTTTTCTGGTCGTATTCTCGTAGTTCAACCATGATTGTCACCTTTCACGTACCTAAGATTCCATTGTAGATTATTGCTGTTTGAATAAAAAACCTCTAGTTGTTTTTGGGTGTTTTGGCTGGGAAAATTAGATATTAAGGAGATGGATACGGTTTCTTTCAATCATCAAAACACCGATTGTATGATTGCTTTTTCTTAGTCGGCAATCGTTGTGCCGATTTTTTCACCGTTTATTGCGCGTTGGATGTTTTCCGGGTTGAAACCGTCGACTATGACAGTTTTGGTTTTAGTTTCTTGGAGGATTCGGATGGCGATTGGATCCAAGATCTGATGTATTCCCGCTTTGTGGCGGTTTTGACTGGGGAGCAGTGCTAGGTCTTTGTATATTATTGTGTCTTGTTTTTTTGCGTCTCGGTGTTTCCTAGGGTCTTTAGTGTAAATGCCTTCTTGGTCGGTGGCTTTGACTAATAGTTGAGCGCCCACTTTTTGTGCAACAAGGGCTGCAACTGTGTCTGTTGTCATTCCAGGCTTTAATCCTCCTAAAACAACGATATTTCTCCTTTTCAAAGCCTTCAGAACTTCATCCATTGACATACTCGCATACTCTATTCCGTTTTCGTTCAATTTCAAGTTGAAGAGTAAGGTGTACAGGTGTGAAACTTCTATTGCAAGCCAGTCCTGTGCTTCCTCGGTTAGCCCTAGTTGTTTTCCAACTTTGATGAATTCTCGTGCTAGAGTGCCACCCCCCACAACTGCAATCACTTTCTGTCCTTTCTTTCCTAAGTCTTCCAGTAATTCCGCATATTTCCTGATGAGTTCTGGGTTTATTGGCGAGGCTATGATTGAGCCACCGATACGTAGAACTATAACCATGTCTGGATGTTTCTTTGTCGACTATTTAAGCGATTTTCGGAGTAGCAGCAATTCCAGAAGCGTATGCGTTATCTGAAGTACGCATTTGAGGTCCTAGGCTTATATTTCGCTGTAATAGAAAACTTGTCTATAGGATGTGGAAATGGTGAAAGTTTCTTTACATGAGATGAGTTGGACTGAAGCTCAGGAATACTTCAAGGAAAATGATCTTGTAATCCTTCCAGTTGGCTCGAACGAGCAGCATGGTTCTCATAATCCGCTTGGAACTGATCATCTAATAGCTAAGGCCTTGGCGGAAAAGGTTGCGGAACGAACTGGGATTCTCTGTCTGCAAGTAATTCCCTTTGGTGTGAGTTCTGTTCATAAACAGTTTTGTGGAACTATCCACATCTCTCCAAGAGTGTTTAAAGAGTATGTGAAGGAAGTGTGTTTGGCGCTTAAATACAATGGTGTGAGGAAAATTGTTGTAGTCAATGGGCATGGTGGCAATCGTAGTGTCCTTCTTGAGATGGCAAGGGAACTGAGGGGAAGAGGCGTTTTCACATCAATCTTTCAGTGGTGGGAAGCTGCTGGCAAGTTATTACCCGACCTTTTTAAGCCAGAGGAGAGAGGACACGCTGGTGCAGAAGAAACTTCATTGAACCTGGTTTTACATTCAAATATTGTGAAAATGGAAGAAGTTGTAGATGAAGAACCTCGCAAATTCAACATTGGAGGGGAAGGCATAACACTTCCATTAAGCACGATTGACGTAACAGATTCCGGAGTATTTGGCATATCATCGACAGCTTCCCTGAAAAAAGGTGAGAAGATTCTCGAAGTCATGATCAGTAAACTCGTAAAGCATGTTGAGCTCCTTAAAACAGCGAAAATCGAGGATTTACTTGAAAATCCAAAG
>DAOWHM010000068.1 GCA_030641425.1 Candidatus Bathyarchaeota archaeon
GCTTTTTGGATGTAGGAATGCGATCTTTCCGCCTTCGAATCCTATTCTGGGCTTCTCGTCAATCAATGTGGCACCTTTAACTTTTAGTTTGTCAAGCGTTTCTTCTATGTTGTCTACTTTGAATGCTATGTGATGTATTCCTTGACCGTGTTTTTCCAAGAATTTGGATATGGGGCTTTCTGTGTCTAGGGGCTCTATTAATTCGATTTTTGTCTCTCCAACAACCAGTAGTGCTGCCTTGATCTTGTGTTCTGTGGAGTCTTTCAGTTTCTCTAACTTTAGTCCTAGTAGTTGTTGGTAAATTGGCAGGATGTCACCTATTGAATGAACAGCTATGCCGATGTGGTCTAAGCCCTTGATCATGTGTGTAGCCTCTGCGTAAATGTGAAGAGGCGTGAATATAAACTGGAAGGCTCCACGCGTTCCTGGTCTGGAATTAGTGTGTGTACCAGCTTTCATGCTGGTTTTTCTCTCTGTTTTGCTTTCAAACGTGTCCTCTTAGACATTAAAATTAGTATCACCCCTATAATGAAGCCTCCGATGTGCGCCCAATAAGCCACGCCTCCAGCTATGTTGAAGGAGGTGTAGAGGAGTTGTAGTATAAACCAGAATCCTATGAAGATCGCTGCTGGAATTGGGATGATCCATATTAAACTAATAAGAGTCATGATTTTCGCTTTCGGATACATGATTATGTATGCTCCGAGAATGCCTGAGATTGCTCCAGAAGCTCCCAATGTTCGGAGTGTGAGTTCAAGCGGTGAAGTTAAGCTGAAGATGTGTGCGAAGTCGGCTGCAAAGCCGCATAATAGGTAGAATATGAGGAAGCGGAAGTGACCTAGAGCATCTTCTACGTTGTCTCCGAAGGTGTAGAGGAAGAGCATGTTTCCAGCGATATGTAGGATGCCTGCGTGGAGGAACATTGAAGTTAGTAGGGTGTGTAGGTTTCTTCCTTGAAGTATGTCTGCAGGGATCATTGCGAAATCTTCGAAATAGGTTCGTTCGAAGAGGAGCATTGTTCGGCTCTGTGGGAATAATATGGGGAATAAGAATGGGATGAAGGCTATTACGTTGAGTATTATTAGGATTCGTGTAATGTGGGGCGTGGTCTGTGAGCGGTTTTCGTCTCGGAGTGGAATCAAAGATGTGCGACCGAAGCTACCTTAACGTTGGAGAAGTTTAAGCGTTGTGTGAGTAGTCACTTAGAATCAAAATTGACTGTTCATAACCGATTTATATTGTTCACGCCAATGGTTTTTCAGTTTCACATATGTGTCTCGTGAATCTTGGGGAATGTATATTGCATAAACGTAACTTTGAAAGGCTGTTGATGGAAGCCATTGATGAAGGGCTCTCTTCGGTTGGAGACTCTCCAAAACATGCGATTTACTTTCACCTTGAGAAGAGCTTCAACATAAAGAAGAAGGAGATTCCTAAGAAGGTTGAGGTCTTCGAAGATGCAATCGAGAAAATTTTTGGGTTTGGAGCAGACTTTCTCGAAGTATTGATTATGAAACGCCTTTATGAAAAGATCGGTGGCGTCCTCGAATTGGAGGATACTTCCGATTTTGCGTTCACCAAATATGTCAACACAGCTAAACAGCATTTTCTAGGGAAGGATGATAGGGTAGACTTGTCTGTGGCGGTCGCTCAATGAAGGGAAAAGAAGCTGCTGGAGAAAGAGAGGATCATGGTCCAGAGAGAGTCCTTGGCGAATCCATCAGCAAACTGAATCTGATTTTGTCGACGATGAAAGACAGCAGATATTCCGATGGCCTTATGGAAGCTTGGGGAATAGCTAGAGACAGTACGGAAAGCAAAATTATGGAAGAAAGGCTGTCCACTTTGAACCTTTACGGTCTGAAACTTAACTCAGCCGACACTCTCCAAGAGATTTATGAGTTAACCCTCGATGCAATGGAACAGACCCTTGGTTTTGAACAGGCTTCTTTCTTGGTGGTGGATGGTAGTAAATTCCGGATTGTGGGCAACAGAGGATACATGAGCCACTTGTCTGTAGCTCTACCCCTTGATGGTTCGAAAGGTGGAATAACTGTGAAGGTAGCGAGAACTCACAAGCCAGTCTTGGTTCTCGACACGAGTAGAGATGACGACTATGTGGAGGGGATTCCCGGAATCAGATCAGAGCTTGCAGTTCCAGTTGAGACGAAAGATAAGACAGTTGGAGTCTTGAATGTAGAGAGCAAGAAATTGGCAGCTTTTGACGAGAAAGACATGACTCTGCTTCAAATCTTGGCTTGGCACGCGGCGACTGCCACACGCAACTTGGAGATGAGGCGAGAGCTTGAGAAACGCTCCAGCCAGTTATCTCTGCTGTTGAAGAGCTCAACGAGGATGATTAGTTCAACGGATATCAGTCAACGACTTAAGACAGTAGCTGAGGCTATTAGGGCGCTTGGGTGGCGAAGGGTTGTCATCTCTGTCAGAGATGAAGAGATGGAGATTGCATATCCGGAAGACATCGTGACTGCCGGCTTAACTGACGAAGAGATTGAGTTCTTGTGGAATAAGAAACCTCCCGGTCAAGTGTGGCGGGAACGATTTGGGCCTGAATATGACCGTTTCAAAATAGGCGAGTTTTACCATCTTCCTTGGAGTGATCCTTGGGTTAGGAAGAGATTCTCCGACACGACCGTTCCCAGCAAACTCGAAGCTGAAGCAATGGTTGATTGGGATCCCCAAGATCTTCTCTATGCTCCTCTACGACTTGCTGATGGTCGCATCGTTGGTGTGCTGAGCATAGATGATCCGTTGGATGGAAGACGACCTACAAAAGAATCTATGGCGCCTCTTGAACTGTTTATTCATCAAGCTGCTGTGGCCGTCGAGAATGCGTTGCTAATCAGAGACTTGAATGAGGCTAGGAAACAGTTGAAAGCTGATGCCGAGCTCTCAGAGTCGAAGGTGGAGGAACGGACGAGAGAGCTGAGGAAATCCCAGAAACAGCTGCTTAGAGCCCAGAGATTGGTGGCAATGGGCGAACTAGCTAGGATGGTGGGTCATGATCTTCGGAATCCCCTTACAGGCATTGCGGGTGCCACATACTACTTAAAGTCAAAGCTGGATTCCAAAAAAGACGGGAAAGCCAAGGAGATGTTGAGGCTCATCGAACAGGACATAGGATACTCAAACAAGATCATAAACGACCTTCTGGAATACTCAGGAGAGATGCGGCTAGAACTTGGCAGATTCACTTTAAAGCCGATCTTAGAAGAGGCTATGGTTCTGGCTAAGGTTCCTAAGAATGTCAAAGTAGTCTGCCTGACTAAGAAATGCCCAAAGATGAAAGCTGACGTGGAGAAGATGAAGCGGGTTTTCGTCAATGTAATCAGAAACGCGGTAGATGCTATGCCTTCTGGAGGTAAACTCACGATAAGGAGTAGGAAGTCAGAAGGTTTTGTTGAAGTCTCCTTTGCTGATACTGGGGTTGGTATATCAAAAGATGTTTTGGAGAGAATTTGGGCTCCTCTCTTCACTACAAAAGCGAAGGGAATGGGTCTAGGCCTATCTATCTGCAAACGCGTGGTTAAAGCTCATGGAGGCACGATCTCTGTCGAGAGTGAGGTTGGGAAAGGAACAACATTCACGGTAACAGTTGCTATCGAACCAAAGATTGAAGGAGGTGAGAAAGTTTGGGTGACCATGCCAGAATCCTCATCGTTGATGATGAAGAGAGCATAAGAAAAGTGTTGGCGACTATACTCGAAGAAGAAGGATACTTCGTTGATACTGCGAAGAATGGAAAAGAAGCAATAGAGAAGTCTGAAGCGAATTTCTATAACCTAGCACTGTTAGATATTCGGCTGCCAGACATGGAAGGAACTGAACTCCTCACTGCAATGAGAAAAACCACACCTAAGATGATTAAGGTTATAATGACAGGGTACCCATCGCTGCACAACGCTGTCAAAGCCGTAAACAAAGGTGCAGACGCTTACATATTGAAGCCCTTCGACATTGATGACGCCCTCAGAACAATTAAGGAACAGCTGGAGAGACAACAAGGAGCTAGGAAATATAGTGAAGATAGAGTGGCAGAGTTCATCGTGACACGCGCCAAAGAACTGGAAGCTGTCCGCCGAAAACCCGTCAAATAACTCTCTTTCCCATCCTTTTCCCAATTTTGCGTATGCAAACATGAAAACCTGTGTGGAAGACCTTTAGATGCGCTTTCTTTCTCTTCTCAGAAAATCTCCAATATCTGAAATGTTCTTCAGAACAACTTTTTGTGTGTCTCTTTCTTCGTGTAGATTGCAGAGTAGTACTCCAAAGCCTAAGCATTCTCCATATTGGTTCACAACTAGTGCATGATCTCCTTTCCTCATTGAGCCAGCAGTCTTCAATATCCCTCGCTTGAATATGTCTCTGCCACAGATGAAGAGCCATCCTGTCTTCCTGTCAACCACTATCTTATTCACTCTTCCTCTGGCCACCATCGCCAGTAGGGTAAAGCTGGGAAAGAACCTGCTTCTCTTCGTCTTTCCCAAGTAGACTCCAGCATGGTAAAAGTCCTCTTGGAGCTGTGTCATCAAGTTTTTGTTGAGAAGGTAATATCTGTTCTTCTTCTCCACGATGAGTTTCTCATTCAAGTTTATGGTTGCCTTGAAACGAGCTAGAAAGTCGGAAATTTGCTTGTTTGGACGCGTCGTTCTCATCCCTTCCTTCTAAGTTTACAGACAAAGAAGCCCTGGGTTAACCTTGGCCAGATTCGTTTGCACTTCGCTATTGAACCATCAAGCTCTACACCGAAAATCTTCGTTGGTGCAGGCTCACCATAACAATCTGAATCAACGAGCTCAACATCCAAGGTTTGGACTGCCCAATCAACATTGAACTCGTTCTCTTCCGGTTCCAGGGAGCAAGTTGAATAGACAATTTCACCGTCAGCTTTCAGTATTTGTACAGCTTCCGCGAGTATTTTCCTCTGAAGTCTAGCATGTCTCTCCACATCATTGATGGTTCTCCTGCTGAACCAGCCTGAGTCGGTGGAGAAGTTGCCTGAGCAGGGAACGTCTAAGAGGATTCGGTCAAACTTCATATTCAGCCTTGACGACTTCCTCGCATCTAACATATAGACGATAGTATTCTCCACATGACATCGCTCCAGATGGTTTGACAAGGCTACCAACCTTCGGGGTTTCACGTCTAAAGCAACGATTACTCCTGTATTCTTCATCAAGTTGGCCAACTGAACAGTTTTGCCGCCGGGAGCTGCACAGGCGTCGAGAACATGGCTGCCTTCAATCTTGCTGAATAGTGTGACTGGGATTTGAGCTGCAGCTTCTTGAATCGAGTATAGGCCGAGGAGATATTCTGGTGTTGCGCCTAGGGAGAATTTTGATTTGGCAACCCAGTAGCCCTCTTCAAGAAATGAGATTTTGTTGAGCCTTACTCCTTGGGCTTCCAATCTGGCGATAACTTCTTCTCTCTCTGCGTTTGCAGAGTTTACTCTGATCGATTGCTTTACCTCCGGCTTCCGGAACCTCCATCCAAGCTCTTCATATCGATCTAGAAAGAAATCTCGGCTTAGCATCAGCGACATAGTGAGTCCATCACGATAAAAACTTGGCGCACCTACGTAGGGAGGTGGAACATATGTACCTGCCTTAGATAGTACATTATGCGCGCGTGTGAAGGGAACACTGTGAGGTTACCTCAATGCGCGTGCTAAGAATA
This sequence comes from Candidatus Bathyarchaeota archaeon, assembly GCA_030641425.1. Classification (GTDB taxonomy): domain Archaea; phylum Thermoproteota; class Bathyarchaeia; order Bathyarchaeales; family SOJC01; genus SOJC01. The sequence continues at coordinate 5,698 of DAOWHM010000068.1, forward strand.
AGGTGGAATCTCCGAGATCTCGCGTGTATGCTAACTTCGCTTAAGCATGATTACTACTGTTAACACTGATGCAACGATTGCGATTATTATTGCTACTAGTGCAAAGATTCTCGCTTCGAACGCTATATACTCTGCGGACTCCAAGGCTTCTCTAAGTGCCAGTTCTTCAACATGGGAGGAGTCCGTGTCAATGTTGGCTTGAGCGCTTTCATCGTTGGACTCTTCTCCATTAGTGGATGTCCCAGTGGTGTTTGATAGGTCGTCCTCCTCACATGGGTCACTGCATCCAGTCTGGTTTATCGCTTCATGTAGAGCTTCTAATTCTTCAAATAGCGTGTCTAAGCCTTTTGTTACTCTGAAGCTCACTGTTGCTTCGAATGTTTGATAGGGGTAGTAATAGGTGCCAATGGCTTTTATCGTGTAGTTTCCAGAGTTGACAACGGGGAGGATCATGGTTGCGTTGAAGGTTCCGTTCTCTCCAGCTGTGATAACGGAGATGATGGAGGAGAAGGAAATCAAATCTTCAAAGGTTATGAACAGAGACATGCCCGGCATGAAGTCTTCTCCAAATATTGAAATCTTGCTGCCCATAGGTGCTTCTGAAGGAGAAATGGTTAGTGTTGGCTGGATCGATGGAGGTTGGATCGTTGTCGAATTGAGGAAGAGGGGA
>DAOWHM010000138.1 GCA_030641425.1 Candidatus Bathyarchaeota archaeon
CTCTATTCCAAACACTCGAGTCCTTCTTCATAGATTCTAGCGGCTCTCTTATATATTTCCTTCTTTCCCCCAAACATAGCGAGCCCCACGCCTTCAACGACAAAAGATGCTGCAGCTGAGCCAACGCATGAACACCAAGAAGGCTCTTTTCCATGTATAAACTCAGCCAAGAAAGCTCCAATATATGCGTCACCAGCTCCCGTCAAATCACGGACAATCCTTGGCTTGCACGCTGGGACCTCGTGGAACACTCCTTCATGAAGCAGCGTTGAGCCTTTCACGCCTCTAGTTGCTACCACGATTCCCACGCCGTAATCTCGGATTTCTTTCATAGCCAACCTCAGATTAGTCTGCCCAGTTACAATCCTGATCTCGCCTAGGGATGACTTGTACAGGTCGATTAACTCTAGAACTCGTTTATCCCTCCATCTTTTCAAGTGAATGTTTCCGCTTCGATCAACCTTTCGTACAAATCCTTGGGGGTCCAGAGACAATATGCCCGTCTTTGTTCGCAGGTCACTAACTACAGCCCGCGACAGCTCGTCTGCGATCGGTGCAACATGTATGATTCTGGCTCGCAGAGAACTCGGTATGTCTCTCACAGAGATTGGAGGCGCCCGACTTAGCAGTTGGGAATGACATTCATCGCCCTCATGTCTTAAGATGAATTTTGTTGTAGAACCCCCTCTTACCCGTTTTAGTCCAGACAAATCCACTTTGCTAGTCTTCAGCGATGCGGAATATTCGTTAGGGAAGTCTTCTCCAACCTTAGAAATGACCGAAACTCGTGCACCCAGTTTCCTCGCTGCCAACGAAACATAGGTTGGCGATCCGCCTAAGGCTTGCTCAAAAGCAGCTATAGCTGGTGAAGCTATCAGATCAATTGCGAAGTGACCCACCGTAACCAGATCGAACATGCCTTTTCCCTCATGAGTTAGGAGCACAAGGTATGAAAACCTCGCATAAGACTATAAGTCAGACAGCAAAAGATAATGGTTGAGGATACAAAATGCCTACCAAACGCAAAAGCAGAGGGCGATCCAAGGGCGGCAAGGGCAAAGGCAGCCTTGTTCAGTGTAACAAGTGTGGGCAACTTGTACCTCGCGACAAGGCTAAGAAAGTGTTTCGTCGAGTGTCACTGGTGGACTCACGGTTATACAAAGAACTCCGACAGAAGGGCACCTACATGCCCACTCAAACCGCTGTAAAGAATTACTGCATTTCATGTGCCATCCATAGCCACGTGGTTAACATACGTGCACGAGGTGAACGAAGAAAACCCTTCAAAAAAAGAAGTTTCAGAACTTGACCCTCATATAAACTCTTCTTTTCGTTTAGAAGCCTTGTGAAAATGAATTACACGTTGAAGCACAGTCAAATTCGCAAGAACAGCCAGAGCAATTACCCCTAGGTTCAAAGCTTCCAGCCAAACAATATTAAGAAAACTTGCGATCACAAGTATGAGCAAGCGCTCTGGACGTTCAGTAAGACCCACAGACTCCATTTCAACCCCCTTTGACTCCGCTCTTGCTCGAACGTAGCTCACTAGCAATGAACCCATAAGCGCAGTAAGTCCCCAAAACGGGTGGCAAAGCCCACCAAGTACAATTCCACACAAAACAAAGCCGTCAGCATACCTGTCCAGTAGCGAATCAAGAAAACCGCCGAAGGTCGTAGTCTCTGCATATATCCTTGCGATTGCCCCATCCAATGCGTCACAGAAGCCTGAGATCAACAGGAAAGTAGGTGCCAACATCATAAAAATCTGATGGGAGTACCCGTTCCAGTATGCAAGCCCTGAAAACACCGCAAAGAGCATCCCAACTGCACTCACATGATTTGGGGTGAAGCCTAGGTTGTGAGCCAATCTTGCTTCCCAAGCAATCCACGACTGAAATCTCTGCTTAAGCTTCGTCAGCAACCTATTTCCTCACAAGCGATAGGCTTATTGTCACAATATTTATTTAAAGTCCACATACGATTGTGCAGGAGAATCCGTATGATAAATATGACTCTGCTAAGAATAGATGATAAGGCAATAATGGGTCTACGGGTGGAATTGCCTGACTCTCCACCACTCCTCATGGTTATAGGACACACAGGATTTGTGATGTGCGGTTTTCTCAATATGGACACAGCTGAAAAAATGAATGTGGCTGCAGCAATGGTAAGTGGGGTGAGAAACTTTGACGATATTCTTGGAGCTGAAATCAAAGCAGCTACATCCAAAGCTCAGATCAAGGGAATACGTCTCGGAATGAAGGGAAAAGAAGCTATCAAACTACTGCTTTAGATCCACGCCTTCAAACCGCATAATATCTCCTTGAGTCAGCAATACCTGACGTAAGAAATGTTTAAATAACCTCCACGCGTGATGCTCGAAGAAGTGATCAAAATGGGTGACTATGTTCCACAACGCTAATTTTCTACACACCCATTTTATATTGCTGTTTGGTTTTTCTAACACCGTGCATATGAGGAGAAGCTGAGATGTCAGAGTCAGGGATAACCGTCAAAAAGTCTGAGCAATTTTCGGAGTGGTATACCCAAGCTGTCCTAAAATCCGAATTAGCTGACTATGCTCCCGTCAAAGGCTGCATCATCTTCAGAGAGTATTCATACACTATGTGGGAGACGATCAAGGATTACTTCAACAAAAGAATAGAAGAAACAGGACATAAAAACGCGTATTTCCCACTTTTTGTGCCTGAAAGCCTGTTAAAGAAGGAAGCTGAGCATTTTGAGGGGTTCGTACCAGAGTGTGCCTGGGTTACAGTTGGCGGAGACGCTGAATTAGAAGAAAGACTCGCAATAAGACCCACATCAGAGACAATAATATACATGATGTATAAAAAATGGATAAAAAGCTGGAGAGACCTCCCCATTAAACTGAATCAATGGTGCAACATCGTAAGATGGGAAAAAGCAACCAAGCCATTCCTAAGAACAAGAGAATTCCTATGGCAAGAAGGACACACGGCGCACGTAACAAAAGAAGAAGCAGACAGAGAAGCCATGGACATTCTAAGAATCTATAGAGACCTATCAGAAGATCAACTGGCCATCCCAGTGCTGATTGGGAAGAAAACTGAGAGCGAAAAGTTCGCTGGAGCTCTCTACACAATGACTCTTGAAGCCATAATGCCCGATGGAAAAGCCCTTCAAATGGGGACATCACACAATCTTGGAGAGAACTTCTCTAAAGCATTCGGAATCAAATTTATTGGAGAGGATGAAAAAGAACACTACGCTTGGCAGACATCGTGGGGTGTATCTACACGCCTGATAGGCGCATTGGTGATGGTTCATGGCGACGACAAAGGATTGGTCCTTCCTCCCAAAATAGCCCCGTATCAAGTTGTAATCATCCCAATATTCTACAAGGAGATTGAGAAAGACTTAATCTTGAACAAGGCAAAAATAGCTTCCAAGAAGTTGAAGGAAAACGGAATATCAACCATTCTTGACGACAGGGCAGAATATACACCAGGATGGAAATTCAACCAATGGGAACTGAAAGGCGTCCCGATAAGAATCGAGATTGGACCAAGAGACATAAAGAAAAAACAAGTAGTTGCCGCTAGAAGAGACACTCTCGAAAA
>DAOWHM010000142.1 GCA_030641425.1 Candidatus Bathyarchaeota archaeon
CAGTTTTGAAGAGTAGAATTTGACCTCTACGCCATAGAGTAAGGTGTCTGTTGAGGCAATGCCTGGTGCGATCTTGTCTAGCGCGGCTAACATTTCTCTTATGTCAGTTAGATATCTGTAAGGTAGAACAAAGCTGAGGTCACCTGGAGTTGCGCTTTTTAGTGTGGGTACAACTGTGCTTCGCTTTATCCGCTCTTCAGTTGATCTTCGTCCTGCCTCCAAATCGCCGAGCCGTTGAATAATGATGCCTCCACTCAATAGGTTAGTTAGTCTTGCGATGTATTTGCCATATGCAATTGGTTCTTTGAAGGGTTCAGTGAAGGATGTGCTAACTAGGATGGCGAAATTTGTGTTTCCAGTTTTATGTTCCGCGTAGCTCTGTCCATTTACAGTAAGTATTCCATCATAGGATTCAGTTATGACCTCTCCGTATGGGGCGACACAGAAAGTTCTGACGGAGTCGTCGAAGAATTTGGAGTAGTAGATCAACTTCGGCTCATATAAGGCACTGGTGAGTTCCTCGAAGATGGGTGCTTGAACCTCTACTCGCACACCCACATCTACTGGGTTGTTCATAGTTTTCAATCCTAGTGATTGAGCTTCGCATTTCAGCCATTCAGCGCCGCTGCGTCCCGGAGCGACGATCACATATTTTGCTAAGAATCTTCGCCCTTCAGACGTTTCGACACCTTCAACATGCTTGTCTTTGACGATGAGACCTTTGACTTCGGAGTTTGTTCTTACATCCACTCTCTTATCTAGAAAGTTCCGCATCTTCAGTAATGTTTCAGCGCATTTTTCAGTTCCCATGTGGCGGACTTTTTGTCGAACCAGCTTCATTCCAGCGAGGGATGCTTTTCGTCTTATCTCTTCAAAGCGGTTCTCATCGAGTCCATAAAGGTTGTTTGGTGCCCCAAACTTGGTGTAGATCCCATCTACGTATTTCAACAATTCCTGAAGTTTCTCTTCGGTTATGTATTTACGTAGCCAACCTCCAACTTCTGGTGAGAGTGTAAGCTTTCCGTCGCTGAAGGCGCCAGCGCCTCCCCATCCGTGGAGAACGTTACATGGATTGCAGTTTAAGCAGCCAAATCCTCGGCTAGCTGGACATTTGCGTTTATCTATGTTAGCTCCTTTTTCGAGAATAAGAGTCTTGAGGGATGTCCCTTCAGCTATTTCTAGAGCTGAGAAGATACCAGCTGGCCCTGCGCCAACGATTATCACGTCATAATTCAAGAGGCAGCCTCCAAAGACCTTACACACAATTGCCTATGTGAAATATATCTTTAGTGTCTCCGAACCTGCTAATGGCTAGTGTCCACTCACAAAACGCTATAAGTGCCATGTTTAGGCGTTGGCTCGCACAATTCTCGCTTTCCACTCAGTCTTTGATGGCTTCGAGTAGACTCATTACATTCCAGAGTTTCACGCGTGTGTATGGTGGCATATTAGGGTCCTGAAGGATTTCATCTAGAACAGAGATAGCGTTTGAGGATCTTACTGCAAGAGTCAGTTCTCCTGTTTGAAGGGAACTTATCGATTCTTTAGCTGCACGTCTTATGTTACGTGGGGTGGTTGTGTCTTCAGAGACTTGGCCCAACACCATCACGGCTTGTCCCATTCGCTCTTCATATTCCTTTGCCTTCTTCTTACTCACCATAGTTGGCGCCCCCACATTAAATTGAGAGCAAGCCTCAAATTAGCATCCAGTTATATAGTGTTTGAGGTTTTAAACTTGTCTAAAGAACCCAAGGACATCCAACATATGGTTGACATGCTGAAGCAAGGTGCAACTCTGACTGAGCTTGCTTGTCCAGCGTGTGCTTCTCCCCTATTCAGGGTTCAAAGTGGAAAATTATGGTGTGTAAAGTGTAAAAAACAAGTTATCGTCGTAAAGGAAGGAGAAAATCTTGAGAAAGCGACAAGCCAAATACACCTGCAGACCTTAGAGAAGACTGTGTTGACGAAGATACATGACATCGAGGAGCGGATAAAAGGGGAAAATGATATTGAAGAACTGCAGAAGCTCAATGCGGTCCTAACTTCCTTATTAGAGAATCTTGAGAGATTGAAAAAGATAAGAGAGATATAGAGATAAGAACACCTTTTGTTTCTAAACAGAATGCAGAAAAGTCTAAGAACGATTCAAAAACTTGAGAACAGCTTTTTGAATCCTTTCAGCAACTTCTTTCTTTGATCCAGAACCATCGATTACTAGTAGCCCTTCTTCCTCAACAAGTCTTAGATAGGCCTTCCTAACTTCTTTCTGAGTCTGCAGAGTTTCCATTACC
>DAOWHM010000036.1 GCA_030641425.1 Candidatus Bathyarchaeota archaeon
AATTGTAGTTGTGGATTCTGAAAATATGCTAAACTTCTCAATTATTGATTCTGACCAAAACCCTATTCAAAGCTACCATGATGTGGGCTCAAGAAATTTTCAATTTACAACTCTGAAATCAGGCGTCTATGTGCTGCAATTTGTCGCCGTAGAGGCCAAGCAAGTGACTCTTAACTACGACGTACAACATTATATCTTCGGTTTTCCCCAAGAATACGTCCTTGTCTTCATCGTAGTAGGTCTGGCAATCTGCGCTGTCGCTGTCTTTACAGTTCTTTCACCAAAACCTTAAAGAAAGATGATCAGACTGCAATAAGAAAAAAGCTTAAGTTCTCCTGGAAATCAATGCTGAAAGTCATGAATATTATTGAACAAAACCAGAGGAGATTGAACGACGCACGAGGATATAGTGAAGTATGGCAAATCGTTAAGGACAACGTAAGTGTTGTTCTGAGGAAGCACAGACGAGGGATGATGCTCTTCCTTGACGATTTACCTCTCAGACTCGGAGCATACCATCCGCTAGGAACAAACAACATTGTATTAAACCGTGCTCTCACCCAAATAGTGAAGGCTACTACAAAATCTCAGAAGCTGCTAAACGCCTTCATCTATACGTTGCTGCTACATGAATATATCCATGCCTTAGGATATGTACGAGAGGCAGAAGTACGACCCCTAGTGCACAAGGTAACAAAGAATTGCCTAGGTCAAGACCATGTTGCCACACGACTTGCGAAGTTGGGCCCTTGGTCTTTACTTAGAAGACTTCCATTAGATGCCTTGAAGGTACAGAAGCGAGTAATGGAGATTGTGAAGAACTTTGAAACCACTGATGAGAAATATATAATATAATGAGATTATAACTTCGGTGTGATGATTAAACGAGTTTTTAGGCACTTCACTTTGGCCCAAAAGATTTAAGAACAGGGACTGCAGAAAGCTGTGTTTTGTTGGAGAGAGATACGTTGGTTTACTGCCCAGAGTGCGGAACCAAGAATAAGGATGATGCAGAAACCTGTTCGAGCTGTCAAGCATCTCTAGGAGCAGTTACTCCACGAAGGCACCCTTCACGAAACGGATGCTTCGGACCCCGCAAAAACCATCGCTCAGAAGATGAATGTTTCGGGCTCCCAAATGGAGGAGCTATAGCTGGTATAATATTTGGGCTCATAATAGTGATCATTGGACTAGCTATACTCTCAGAATCGCTAATCTGGGACTACCTATGGGCTCTAATAATAGTTATTCTTGGAATATCAATCATCACGGGGGCTCTCTACGGGATACGCCGAGAATACTGAGGTTCTCCATCCTTTCGTCTCACATGTTTACAGCCTCGCTTAGGGCAAGCACTGCAAATTTGCGCGTGGTCCAGATGCGAGAGCGAGATTCTAGTGAACACCCAAAAAACACTTAATGCAATCAAATATATGTCAACGTACAAACTCTCTAAAGCTGTGTCAACTCCTAAAAGGAGCAAGAAAGAACCAAAAACAAAAAACACATTTACAATCATATGAACTTGGCTACTTCCCCAGTTGAAGAAGTGATATTGAAGCAACCCACAGCAGACTCCTGCGGCACCAATCCATAATATAAAATGATAATCTGGTGGAAGATACAGATTTGTAAAGAAGTATAATGTGACTCCGAATAAGGAGAGAATAGCCCCGACGACTAACCCTGTGCACCCAGCGCAATACATTTTCTCACCCACTTGGAATGTATGAGCTTCAAATTCTCCGCAACTAGGATGATGCCCCAAGAATATTGTTTCATCCTCCACTGCCAGACTCGTTGATGGAGTTTTTCTGAAGTGAAATATGCCTAAACACTTTGAGGGAAACACTCCTGCGAAGATTCCTAAAATGCAAACTAGGCTGAACAGAGTGCCTACAACGGGTTTCCGCCAAAAAAGAGTTTCCGGCATCGGGGAAGTAGACACCTCTACTGCAATGATCAGAAAAAGCCCTAGAAGAGAGAAAGCTAAGCATAGCGTGGCAGTGAGGTTATGAGTTAAATTTGAGACGAACACCTTTACGTTCCCAAACGACATAAGCACAGATTCTACAGCATTTATACAGGAATAATGGATCTCTTGCTCTTTCTTGTAAATGGAAACGTTCTTAGAGTGACTTTTATTCCTTCCAGATAACTCTTGTTGGGGGGTCAGAACTTGAAAATTGGACATTTTCAATGAAGGTTTTTGCCAATGACTTGTCAAAACTATCTCTTGCGACATCAACGCTGTATCGAGTTATTGAGGAGGATTTCCAATAAATGTCTTTTTGGACTTATGGAGTTGACATCGCCTGAGTTTATTGAGGGATTAATGTCTTGAATCGATCAATGAAATTGGTTGAGTAACCTACTGCTTCTTGAATTGACTCCAGATCTGAGTGGAGGTTCTTTAATATCTGTTCTTCTAGTGGTGTTGCTCCGGTGTTGAGGTATTCTTGGATTGCGTGACAGAAGGAATCGAGTTTCTCTGGAATCTCGTCCTTCTTTATTGAGTAATCCTTCTCCAAATAGAAGTAGATTGCATTTGCTGCAGCGGAACCGAGTACTTGGTTGAGGGTTTTGTATACAGATTCACTGACGACTTTTTCATATTCTTCGTTATATTTGCTTGGGTTTGATTGTGGCAGCATCTGTGGTGACTCCAACTCTGCAAGATTAAAAGCGTGTATTACGATTTAATAAATCTTATTGCCTAAATGTCCAACAAAAATACAAGTCAGTAAGGTGACATACAATATCGTAAATCAACAAGTCCAACAGTTTCTATATCTCTAAGAACAACATTTTTTTCTTACGCATCTTAATTGCAAATGATTACATTAAGATATGAGCTACAAATGAAGCCTTTATTAGATTCCAATAGAAGCATGTTTAGAGTCGTCCGAAATGACAATTAGGAAACAGCACCCATATGCAATCGGGATTGTTGGCAAACCTAATGTTGGCAAATCTACCTTCTTCTCTGCTGCTACATTAGCACCTGCAGAAATCGCCAATTATCCATTTACAACAATACGACCGAATCGTGGAGTAGGTTACGTTCGAACACCCTGTGTACATACAGAATTTAACGTGCAGGATAATCCCGGTAATTCATTATGCAAGAATGGAATCCGTTTAATTCCAGTTGAGTTGATTGATTGCGCTGGGTTAGTGCCAGGGGCTTGGAAAGGAAGAGGTTTGGGGAATCAATTCTTAGACGAGATTCGAAAAGCCGATGCGCTTATTCATATCGTAGATGCCGCTGGAGCCACAGACATTGAAGGCCAGCAATGTAAACCTGGAACCCACAATCCATTGGAAGATGTACGATTCCTCGAAGTGGAAATCGCGATGTGGATCGCTCGGATTTTAAGGCGAGATTGGGCCAGAATGACGAGAACTATTGAATCAGGAGGCAAGGAAAGATTGGTTAATCAACTTGAAGACAAGCTAACTGGTCTATCCATCAAGCGGGAACATATCATTGAAGCAATCAGAAGAACTGAGCTGAATCCCGAGAAGCCTAGCTCGTGGAGTGAGGAAGACATTACAAAGTTTGCAGATGGCTTACGCAGAGCTGCAAAGCCTATGTTAATAGCAGCGAACAAAATAGATCTACCAACAGCTGAACCCAACTTAGAAAGATTAAGACAACAAGATTATTATGTAGTACCATGTAGTGCGGAAGCTGAACTTGCAGTACGTAGAGCAGCTGAAAAGAACTGGATAGATTATACTCCGGGCGACTGCAACTTTGACATATTGAAATCCGAAGCGTTGACTGAAACGCAGTTGAATGCTCTTAAAACAATAAAGGAGAGAATTCTAGCTCCTTTTGGAGCGACGGGAGTTCAAGAAGCTATAAACGCGGCTTATTTTAAGCTTCTAAACTGCATAGTTGTCTATCCCGTTGAGGATATCGAGAAACTCTCAAATCATAAGGGGGAAGTGCTGCCAGACGCCTACATTGTTCCTTATGGAACAACTGCGCGCCAACTTGCCTATCTTATACATACCGAACTTGGCGATAGCTTCATCTATGCCATAGAAGCTCGCGTGAAGACAAGAGTTGGAGAAGACTACAAATTGAAAGACAGAGATGTCATAAGTATCGTTAGCGCCAAGAAACGATCATAAAATCAAACTGCCTAATCCGCTCGTTAAGAAACAAAAATTCAAGTGGTTCGAATAATTGGTTCATCGATAAGAGGCCAAAAGAATGAAGAGAACCTCTAAGATCTCTATCGAACTCCCTTCAAAAAGGATGGTAGAAATTCTTCTGAAGGCGTTGCTTCCAGAGACACGAAGGTCAGTAACATCTAGATCGAAAGTTTTTGTAGAAGGAATTGGCAAACGGCTCGTGATAAAAGTTCAAGCAAAGGATCTAACAGCTCTTCGAGCGACGCTCAATTCTTATCTCAGATGGGTTACTCTCATTGTTGATATATGCCGGGCTACTGAGCAAACTAAAGCAGATCAGTGTGAGAACACTTAATTAATACGAGGTTATATTGCTGCAGAAGACCAGTCGTTGGTAATCTGAGGAAAAGAAATGAGTGAAGTGGCAAACCTTCCACCTCAAGTTCAAGAAAGGCTTCTTAGGTTACAACAAGTTCAACGCAGTCTTCAAACGGTTTTAACGCAGAAGCAACAAGTAGAACTCGAAACTAGTGAGACTGAGCAAGCTTTGACGGAGTTAGGAGCCCTCACCGAGGAAGCTGTAATCTACAGATCAATAGGTTCACTACTTGTGAAATCTGAGAAGGATAAGGTTGAAGTAGATCTAAGAGAGCGAAAGGAGCTTCTGGATACACGCGTGCAAGTACTAAATAAGCAAGAAGAAAGACTGCGTACACAGCTTAATCAACTGCAAGCAAAGTTGAGAAGAGATTTAAGCCCGGAATCATCCAGCTCCACTGTTGCTAGATCCTAGTGTTCCGGTGGACCTTTTGGACTATGTGAGTTTGCTCGCGCATGCATGCATGCAGAAAATATCAAAGACTGCTGAGGAAACAGTGGGAAACCATGTTTTGTCAAGAGTTCCCCAACGAAGGATCTCCGTTTTAGATGTAACTTCTAAAACCAAAGAGTTTAGGTCAACAATAGTTTCGCTTGGAATTCACATGATGTTTTCGCCTTCACTAAGGGGGTGCAATCAGAGGAACCTATTGGCAAAGCGACTCTGTAAGCGTTCGAAACACTAGAAGGATATTTGAGTAAGTTATGCTGCCGATTCAGGATCTGACAGCCCTCCTTGATCGCGTAAACGCAAGGTTCATCCTTCTATTATGTCATCATAATGCTGATCCCGATGCAGTAGGAGCTGCTCTTGCCCTTTCAAGTTTGCTGCAGCGTATTCGTCCTCGACTAAGAGTTGAAGTAGCGGCTGCAGAAGGTCCAAGTAGACTTTCACGTTGCATGTTGACAGCTTTCTCATGGGATCTGACACAGGATCCTCAGATTGAAGAAGCTGATGTAATCATATTACTGGATACTAACACCATCCAGCAGTTGGGGGATTGGGCTGGAAGAGTTGAAGCTACAAAATCTCCAATTGTTGTAGTTGACCACCATGCAAGCCATCCTGAGACTGAACTGTTGGCAACTTTGTCCATTGCTGACGAGGTCGCTTCTTCCACTTGCGAAATCATCTTCAGGTTCTTTATGGATATGAATGTTAGGATCACAGAGGTTGAAGCCAAGTTAATGTTTTTGGGCATAGCGTTTGACACGCGCCACTTCATCTTGGCAAACTCGACAACTCTTAAGATTGTAGCTGATCTTATTGATTCGGGTGTGAAAGCCCAGGAAACATTATCACTGCTCTCAATGCCGATGGAGGAGTCTGAACGCATGGCACGTTTGAAGGCTTCAAGGAGGATCCGACTTATTCGGGTTGGGAACTGGATTGTTGCCCTCTCTCATGTTGGTGCGTATCAAGCTTCTGCTGCGAGAGCACTAGTGTCGCTAGGAGCTCATGTTGCAATTGTGGCAGGACAGAGAGGCGATAAGCTCAAAATTAGCATGCGAGCCTCTCATGAGTTCCATCAGGTGGCAAAGGTGCATCTTGGACGAGATTTGGCAAAGCCATTAGGAGAGCATTTTCAAGGTATGGGTGGTGGCCATGCAATGGCTGCTGGGGTTAATGGCATTGGGAATTTGGAAGCATGTTTTAAGTACTCTATCAAGCTGCTGAGGAGGAGGATAGGAAATGTCTAATCCTTCATGCCTTCAGCAAGACCGGTCACGTAGAGGGTTCCTCTTTCGATGTATAGATAGAGAGGAAATGAAGGTTTTTTCATCGTGTTTTATTGCTGTCGCTTTGGATATGGCTAGGAGCAGAGTGAGAGTCACAAAAAGAAGTAACATAATCTGCGTTGGAAGCTCTGGGATGACACCGTAAATATAATAGTCTCCTGCATTATCGCGTGTTGCGGGGTTTTCTGCGTTGTCATAAGAGATTATTTTGTATTTTACTGAGGTTCCTGCAAGTTGTCCTGGAATGGTGGCTTCATAGAGTCCGGTTGTGGAGTTATAGATCATTGATATATTTGACCAAGATCCATCGTTCAAATTGTATGACAATGTTGCATTTTTCACCCCACTACCATCATCGGTGATGTTCACTGAGATCTTTACTGGTTGTCCTGACAAGATGTCGCCACTAGGTTTTCTTGAAGGAGTTCCAATTTCCGGGGGTGACGAGTCGCTTTCTGAAGCCTCACCAGTATAAGCGTAGAATACAAGTTCAGGGTCGTTGTAGACTCCATATCCATCCCATTTTTCGAACTCAACAGTTAAGAAGTACATCATTGCTGAGATGTCGAAGCCTGCTGATGATTTTCCCGCGTCTGATTCGAAGCTAGCTTCGAAGGATCTTATGGGCGTGGTTCTGCTTGATATGTTGAAGGTTCTGATTGTGTCATTTGCTGAAATGGGTTTGTACCAATTATAGGTGCTTCCTAATCTGACGCTAGCGAAACTTGCGTTTGCTAATGTGGATGTAACATCAAATGTTGAGGATTCAGTGACGTTGTCATTTTCCAGTGTTTCGCCTTTTTCATCCATTACGTTCCACGCTAAGTCGGTGAAAGCTGTGACGTAGTAGTTAATGGCTAAGCTTCGGTCGAGGAATACCTCGTTACCTGTTAAGTAGGTGCTTACGTTGTTTACTGTTTGTTTGCGCCCGTCGATTACGAAGGGTTCTATGTTCCAGTTTCCAATTTGCTGGTCAACTTTCATGGAAGCAGTGTTGGTTCCAACGCTTTCGGTTGCGTTGGCGCTGAAGTGAATGGTGAACGCTAGTTCGTCCATGGTAGTTTTTGTGGGTTTGTTCATGAAATTGGGTTGATCAAAGTCTGCACCATGTACCATACCATCCCACCATCCCCACATGGAACGATCATCTTGGAAGGGGAATAGGGTTCC
>DAOWHM010000141.1 GCA_030641425.1 Candidatus Bathyarchaeota archaeon
GAACCGGCTACGGACGCTTTAGGCCCAATAAACATCCCTACCACTCGGAGAGCTGGTATTACCGCGGCGGCTGACACCAGACTTGCCCTCTCCTTATTCCTCCAGCTCCTTACACTGGAGAAAAGCCATCCTCAGCGGACGGCACTCGGGATAGCCCCGTCACACTTTCGTGTATTGCGGAGTTTTCGCGACTGCTGCGCCCCGTAGGGCCTGGACCCTTGTCTCAGTGTCCATCTCCAGGCTACCGCTCTCGCGGCCCGTACCGGTTATAGGCTTGGTGAGCCGTTACCCCACCAACAACCTGATCGGCTGCGGCCCCATCCTTAGGCGACGCCTAAAGCATGATCTAGACGCCCTTTGAGTGTGGATCCATTCCAGGAATCCACGCTTATCAAATATTAGCCCCAGTTTCCCGGGGTTATCTATGTCCTAAGGGCAGGTTAGCCACATGTTACTGAGCCGTCTGCCGCGTCTCTTTCATAGCTGAGAAACGCTCGACTAACATGTCTTAGTCCCATCCCGATAGCAGTAAGGTCCGGCAGGATCAACCGGATTTCACAATGGGAGTTTATACCGCTATTGCTGTGGTTGGAATTAGGAGGTTAATTGTGTGCACTAAGCCTATGTTAGACCTAACATTTTTTGTCAGGTCTCCATTTGTGTCCCCGTAGCCGGAGGTCAACCATGGATCATCCTCAGGCATTTCAGTGCGCCTTTCGTGTCAATGTTGACGCCGCCGCCGGAGTAGCCACGGGGTATATGTTTAATGTTGATAGCGATGACTAGTCGCTAAGGAAAATCACAAGCGTGATTTCCAAATATAAACGTTGCTACCGTAACTAATAAAACTACTCCAAAGCTTCAAGCGTCGTCATTGAGGACTTCAATATCCTTTCAAATGCTAGATTCATCGCTCGTTTTCACCCACCTTGTGCGAACTAGTAGTAGTAAACATAATATCGTGAAGAAAATTGATCCCACAAGATTCTCCGTTAAAGCCATGTAGATAGCAAGACCATAAGAAACGCAGGCAAGCGTCCAGAGGTGGAGTATAGAGATCCTCAATGTGGAACCTCGCATAAACCATCACAGCCAACGTTTGCTTTAACCTTTTCTCTCTTTGAAGTGATTGTAATGTTTCGGGCACAATTTGAAGAATATGAGATTATGAAAGTTTGACTCGAGTGCTTGTTAGGCTACAAGGAACTTCTTCTATCAACTATGTCTAGGGCGCCTGGTCCAGTGCCAATAAGAGTAACGGGCGCACCTGTTGCTTTCTCAACTTGTTCTATGAAGTTCTTCGCTTCCTTGGGAAGCGCATCATAATGCGTTGCTTCTTTGCTGTCTGGATATAAGATGTCAAGTTTGGTGACTGCTACTTCTGTTGCACCATTGATCTTGGCAACCCTCCTTGCCAACTCAAAATTAAAAGGAGCTGATCTACGATCTCTTCCAGTTCCAGCAGCGGTTTCAAACCATCCTCGACGAATAGCATCTTCCTTAGATAGTTCGCCAGGTAAGTCACCAGCGCCTACTCGAGTGATGAATGCTTTATAAACGACAAGAACTGTGTCCACGTTGCTTGGACCTACTCCAACTTCAGAACATACTGCTGCGGCACTTGTGTCTCGACTTGTTACATACGGGTAGGAGCCATGAAAAAGTGATAACATCAGTCCTTGTGTGCCTTCTAGAAGAACTGTTTTTCCCACGTCGATGGCAGAGTTGGTTTCTTTAGCTGCGTCTGTTAAGAATTGCTTTAAGTCTAGAATGTCGCTGGCTAGTTTTGCAGTTCTTTTGGCTCTCTCTTGAATCGCTGGTCCCACTCCCCATCCTGTAGTGCCTATTTTCTTAGAGTGGCTGTCGCTTTTGTCAGTTGTGGAGTGGATAGATTCAATTATGGAGGCTTGTTTGTCCACGCCAATTCTGCCCTCCACATTGGTTTCTCTGATCTCTTTCAGGAGCTGAGGAACATGTATATTGGCTCCAGCTCCGATTAGTAATCGGCACTTGTCGTAGACAAATGTTGAGGGCACCATGTGCAGCGCGAAGCGTTTACCATCATGATATATTGTGTGTGCTGCGTTGACGGAACCAGCTCGCACGCTGACATCAATTTTGTCCTTCACTGCCAGATATGATATTATCTTGCCTTTACCTTCATCTCCCCAGAAGCCGCCAACTACCACTGTGCAACCCATTATTTTCACCGTTGCGAAGCTAGAGTTCACATTGAGAAATATTTAAAAGTATTTGTCAACATCGTGTAAATCTGTAAGCTTTTTTTCCAAGAAAGTGTTAATAGCATCGAGCAAGTTGAATATGCTTAACTTGAACTTCACGTCACTAGAAGGAAGGGTGCGAAAGCCATGCAACTAGAAGCAGTGATCTTCGACTTTGGAGATACACTCCTATTGACAGATAGATGGGACTACGATAAATGTTTGAAGAATTTACAGAATAGCCTTCAAAAAAATGGCGTAACACTGCAAATCCCATATGATCAGTTCAAACGCATATATTTCGAAGTGCGCGACCAAATGTACCATCAGTCAGAGAAGGCTCTTGAAGAAGTAGATTTTCGTGTTCGAATCTCCGAAACCCTAGAACGGCTCAACGAGTTCTACAGTTGCAGAAGCCGCATCATAAAGCTTGCTGCAGAGGCTTTCGTGGATGCTTTTATAGAGGATTTACATATGGAGAACTTCTTGCCACCATTACTTTCGAAGCTTGAGGAGATTTACAAGCTTGCCTTGGTCTCTAATTTCGCTTACGCACCGGGACTACGTAGGATACTACAATGTTTCAGCTTGAAACGATTCTTTGATGTAGTAGTGATCTCAGGCGAATTCGGTCTCCGCAAGCCACATCCGAAAATCTTCGAAGAAGTCCTAAAAAAACTGGATGTTGCTGCTGCAAAGTCAGTGTTTGTAGGTGATTCCTTGAAGGCAGATATATATGGCGCAAGTAGAGTTGGACTTAGAACAATTCTTGTCGAGAACGTAGGATTCAGAAAGAATCCTTATGCAACTGCTGGGGAGCTTGATCCGTATCCCGTAGAGCCTACGGTCAGAATTCCAAATCTAAGCAGATTGTTTGATGCTCTAACGTTCTTGTAACTGCATGCAGAAAAACCATATGCACAATCAATAAAGTCGCCTTGTATAACAAAATTCCTTTTCAACTAGTCCAACACAAAAGGATTCAGTTGCTCCATCCACTCAATCTCCCTCAAGAAAACCTGCATTAGGAGAGTCTTGGGTTTTGCAATGCAGAGAATTGTCGGCTTTCCACTATCTCCTTGTCGCCTAGCATCAGTAACATATACATTAACCAAAACTGAGCCGTCTTTCAAATGCAGGTTAACATGGCGACCAACGAAAGCACGGGCCACATTTAGATTAAAACGTTCCATGCCCATTGACTTCATCTCCTTAAGCTTTCATCAATGGTCTCGTGCCAATAACCTCTGCAAATAAAGACTTGACTTCGGTTACTTGAAAGATAAATCTCAATATTGATGTCGTTACTTTCTCGTTCAAATGGCCTTTGATATCTTTCTTTACAGTGAAACATCTACAAAGTCTCCTAAATAAGCGCTAATTGCTCTTCCACGTTTAAGGATGTTGATATATCGAAAGCAAATAGAGGGGAGAGATTGGTGAAAGTAATGATTCTGAAACAGCTAGTGTTACTTCTTTCAGAGGTTCACAATTTTAGGTTCAATTTCCTTCTTTGTGACTTTTAACAAGGCAACAGTGGGACTTGTCAAGTAGGGGGGAATTGGATTAGTAGGACTACCGGGATTAATCAGTAGCAAACCTTTCTTGTATTTTAGACTTGGTCTATGAGTGTGACCAGACACGAAAACATGGAAACCTTGCTTTTCCATTACTTCTCTCATGATATTTCTCCCAAAGTAGAAGCGGAGACTGTGAGTTAATCCAATCTTCCAACCGTACAAGTCAACAGAGTTCATCATTGGCAGTTTGTTTTTGATGGCTCTTATGTCCATGTTGCCATGAACTGCTATTACTGGAGCCATCTGCTCTAATTCCTCTAAAACGCTCATTCTTGTCAGGTCTCCGGCGTGAAGAATCATGCAAGCTTCCTGAAAAATCTCGAAAACACTTTGTGGAATTGCCTTTGCACGCGCTGGAATGTGCGTGTCAGAGATTAAGCCTATCAGTTTCAAAACTGTCAACCACACATAGATTTGGAATCAGTTACCATGACAATAGGAAAACGTAGTTATTAAGCTGACAGAAGTTCCATTGAAGCTAGCTTAGGGGATTAGCTCCAAGAATCGAATTCACGCATCTTCTTTCTCGGAAACGACGAAACTTGACGCCCATGGACTTGAGCCATCGATTCAAAAAAGCTTATTACAACTGCTTCCAGATTTTCTATAAACACTCTGAAGAGAGATACCGAGAGACAACTACGATGTCTAATGACGAAAGTATGATTGTTACACCATGGGAAGTAAGAGGAAAGATCGATTATACCAAGCTCATTCTCCAATTTGGGACTCAACCACTAACTGACGAACTGATGAAAAAACTTCAGAAACATGTAGGAGAGTTACATCCACAGCTCCGGCGTAAATTATTCTTCTCCCATCGAGACCTTGATGTTATACTAGACCTTTATGAGAAAGGGACGAAATTCGTGCTTTACACTGGTCGCGGACCATCAGGTCCAGTTCACGTTGGCCATCTTGTACCATGGATTTTTACTAAATACCTGCAGGACAAATTCCAAACTCGACTGTACTTTCAGATGACTGATGACGAAAAATTCGTGGTGGAACAGAACCTTAAACTTAATCAAACGACGGAGTTCGCCTATGACAACACACTAGATCTCATAGCTCTTGGATTCAAGCCCGAAAATACATATGTCATCTTTGACGTTAAGGACATATCCTTTCTATATGACATTGCACTAGAGGTCGCCAAGCGAGTCACCTACTCAACCGCAAAGGCAGTTTTTGGCTTCCAAGACCACACAAATATCGGATGGATTTTCTGGCCGGCAATCCAAGCAGTGCCTTGCTTTATACATACGAAACTCACAGGGGAGATCGTACCCAGCCTAATCCCGGCAGCAATAGATCAAGATCCGTATTGGAGAATCGCTCGAGACATTGCACCGAAGCTGGGCTATTATAAGCCTGCTCAAATCCACTGCCGCTTTGTGCCAGGGCTTGGAAGAGGTGGAAAAATGAGTGCTTCAGAACCTGAAACCTGTATCTTTACTACAGATACTCCAGAGATGATTAAGAAGAAAGTTTGGAATGCCTTCACAGGAGGTAAGCCTACTATCAAGGAGCAGAAGAAACTTGGGGGCGACCCTGACATATGTACCATTTATCAGTATTTCCTATACCTGTTCGAGGAGAATGATGACAAACTCGTTGACCTAGTTCGGAGGTGTAAATCTGGAGAAGTTGTCTGTGGGGACTGTAAAGCAGTACTCACGGAGAGAATGACAAAGTTCCTTCTAGAGCATCAGAAGAAAAGAGAGAAGGCTCGAGATGTCGTAGATGATTATTCCATATGTCGTTAGTCGAGAGTTTAGACAAGGAAAGCTGCAAACTCTTTTATCTTTCTGGAAGTCTAAGGGAAATGGGTGCCTGTCTACTATGAGTTTTCAAGAAGCTCTCACAAATTATGAACGTGCTGGAGAAATTGCCCGAGAAGTACGAGAGGAAGTAGTGAATTTTCTGAGTGAAGGAACCCCAATAATTAAGGTGTGTGAGAAAGTTGAAGGCCTAATCCGCAAGAAAGGGGGGGAGCCAGCATTCCCATGTAATGTCTCCATAAACGAAGTTGCAGCCCATTATACGTCACCTCCCAAAGATAGAAGCGTGATTCCACCGAATTCACTTGTGAAAGTGGATATTGGCGCCCATTTGAATGGATACATTGCAGATACTGCTGTAACGATTTGCTTTAACGCGGAGTATGAAAACTTGGTGCTGGCAGCAAAGGAGGCTCTCGAAATTGCTACTAAGACAATCCATTCAGGTATTTCAACGTCAAGACTAGGTTCAGTCATTCAGAAAACCATCGAGACTTATGGATGCAAGCCTGTTTCGAACTTAACAGGGCACCAAATTGGCAGATATTTAATTCACACTGGGAAATCCTTGCCGAATGTTTCACACCTAATAGGTTCGAAGATACGAGAAGGTGAAATCGTGGCAATAGAGCCTTTCGTAACCGTTGCTAATGCAGCAGGTAAAGTCAAGGAAGGTGACATTGCAACAATCTTTCGTTTGGTGAAGGCAAAATCTCTGAAGAACTCTTACTCGAAACGTCTCTTAACACATATTGAAACTAACTTCAAAACTTTGCCTTTTTCGGAACGATGGTTAGAAGGGGTAGTGCCCATGGAACATTACTCCATCGCTTTTCAGGAGCTCCTTAAGTCAAAATGCGTTGTGCGTTACTATGTCTTTGTTGAAGCTTCCGGAAATCCAGTTGCTCAGGCTGAGCACACAGTACTAGTGCTAAAAAATGGATGTAGGGTTTTAACTTAACCGAAGATTTTGTGTTCTTTTCCTTTCTCTTTAACCTCACGGTATATGGCGGAGATTGTCATGGTTCCTTCACATTTGCTGCATGAGTCGAGTTTCTTGAATATGAAGTCTCCTCGCTCGAAGTCCCTGACGTTTTTGAAGCCACATTTTGAACAAGTTATTGTTGTAGTAATTGGTGGTGTTTTCAAAGTGAACCTACGCATCCGTCTTCTAGTTTGAAGTAACATGTAGGTGGACAAGGCTAGTCCTATGAAGCCGATGAGTAAGTAATATCCCATCGTTGGATCTTCGTTAATGAACATATCATATGCTTGGTAGAGCGCACTAAGAGATAGGGCAAGCACGACGATAATGACAATCATTACAATCGAAGATATTCTTCTTGCAGTTGCAGTCGTTTCTTCGTTCATTCTATTGCCCCACTCCTATGGTGTTTCCTATTCCAGCAATGATAATGATGTCACCTTCCTTCGTCCTCTCTTTGATCACACGCCTAACTCGCTCGGCAGCGACTTCAGTTGCTTCGAAGATTTTCTTCCTCATTGGGGAGACTGCGTCACCGATGTCTTCCTTGATTATCACTGCGTTTATTGGAATCTTATATTTTAAGATGCTTTCTTCTATCTTGTATTGTTCTGTTCCAGGACCACCAATTGCAGCCCCAACTCCTTCAGCTACTTCTCCAGGTTTCTCCCCCTCCAGCTTCAAAGCAGCATCTATCATGATTATTGTGGAAATCTTCCCATCATTTTCTTCGATGACCCGTTTGATTGCTTCTCCGGGCTTTCCCACATTTCCTCCAGGACCTTCAGCTTTTATCACATAGGCTATTCGTCCTTCTATGGGGACCTTGGCGACAATACAGTCTTTCTCAATCTTCCTCTTTCTACGTCCTTGCATCAGTTTCGCTGCGACTAAGGCTCCTGCACCGTCACCAATAGGTTGTCCATACGAAAATGCTTTTAGTGCGCTTGCGTAGGCTTCAGCTTCCCGCATAATCAACGGAAGTATCATCTGAATTTGCATAATGATGTATAAGCTGAGGGTTTTCTTTCCTAGGATGTAGAAATGACGTATGATTTTGTAGATCATGTTTAATGCTGCTGCAGCTTCCAGAGTGTTTTCCAAGTTGTTAATGTTTGTTTCGTCAGCTGCTGGAGCCATAATCTTGACTTCGTCTTTGAAGCGTTCTTCTCGCACATCAAGTACGTGCTCAAGTTTCCAAACGATGCCAGCTGGATCCATGCTTTGAGGACGGATTGTCACGTATTCGAGGAATTGATCTACTCGTTCTGCCGGGTCTACTTCCGATTTTCCAATTTCTTTTATGGTTTTTAACGCGATTTTGCGTCCTTCGTCTCGTATGAACTTAAGGCGGAGTAAAGAACCTTCAATCTCTCTAATCAAGATATACATTTGTATTCTTTGTCCGTAGAAGACGAAAACTACGAAAAGAAGGCTGAAAAAAATCTGAAATATCCAACTAATACTATCGCCAGGAAAAATCTGAAGGAGCAACATCTCTAGATGAATCAATCCCGCCACATTCGCAAAGAACTGCATTCACTGTGTTATAAGTCTTGGGATTTCCCATTTAGAAGGGTGCCAGCTTTCCCGGCTTCACATGGCCGAAGACCACACTAACACTGGAAACGGAACGCAGTTTAACTTCCGAGTTCGGAATGGGATCGGGTGGTTCCCGCGCCCTTTGGCCGGCATCCCAGACTACAGCGTATCTTTTGGGTTCATTAACCTTTCGCTTGTTTACACTCAGATGAGTAGTTAGGTCTCAGATGGGCATGTCGAGAAGATTCGGTGCTGTCGATAAACTTTGTGAAGTTTATCTATCTTCTTTCTGTTTATGTATATTCTGTGTGGTCTGAATCCGCCAGAGAATCCTTTTGGGATGTGAAGGAGCTCATGGATTATAACTTTCTCTTTAGCCACATGTGTAAGTTTATCGTATCTCTCTGAGATTACTTCAATCAGATATCGGGCTTGCGTTTTCAGAGCCAGTTGCCATAGTTTTTCTAAGCTGTGAATTCGGGCTACGATTCGCCGGGATTTTGAGCCTTTGCTTCTGAAGCAGTAGACATATGTTGGATTAATGTATGACAGTTCCAGCCCTTTCACTATAGCATCGACGAGTTGTTTCACGTCATGTGCCGGATAGTACCTTATAACCATAACAATCTCTCTCCAACTGAAACCATAAAAAACATTTCTATCACTTCCGTCGCATATGACCTTCGGTATAAGATGTGCTACTATGTTTACATGATTCTCTGTGAGGATGGAAGCTTTTACACTGGACATTCTAAGAATGTGAAGTTTCGCTTTAACCAACATAAGAGGGGTCTTGGCGCAAGGTATACTAGGATGCACAAGCCAATCAGGTTGGTCTACACGGAGAAATTTCTTACACGTGGCGAAGCTATCCGCAGAGAGAAGGCAATTAAGATTATGACTCATAAAAAGAAGCAAAGACTTGCTGACACATCTGCATAGTGATGCTACGTAAGGCATATATCTCCTACTGCATTGTTTCTGGTTGTGGTGGGGCTGTAGTCTAGCCAGGCATGACGACGGGCTCCAGAATGTTATTGACGGGTTTGCGGACCGCTTTAGTGGAATGACGAGATTCTGGAGCGGTAAACCATAGAGAAACCCGTAGGGATTGCGCTTTTGACGCAATTTCGGGTAAAGGTCACCGGTTCAAATCCGGCCAGCCCCACCAGATCCTAATGCAACCAAGTCCGTTGAAGGTTTTTATGTTAAGAACTGTTCAGGAAGGGTTTGGTGTTTAATAGTATTTCGCGAGGGATTGCTGTTCTGGACTCTCTTCTTTGTCAAGTTTTTTCCATTCTTCTGATTTCACGAAGCCCCCAGCTTGCTCCTTGATTCTTTTAGCAACTCTAGAGCCAATTAATGGAAGTTCAATGAGTCTACTTAAAGGTGCACGTTTGAGATCGCTTATGGTCTTCAAGCCAGAATTGTAGAGGATACGAGCCCTTGCTCTTCCTACACCGTCCAGATGGACTAGAGGTAGAAGCTCAGCCTTCACGCCTTTAGTACTGCGTTCTATCAAAACGTTCAGTTTGGAAACCATATCTCTCTGTTTAAAGAGAACTGCCATTTCATGGCAGGCATAGAGTAACCATTTGGTGGAATCCGTAAGTCTGTAGAGGTCGCCTGGTTGGACTCTGAATCTTTCAATCATCCGATCTTCCGTATATTCTTCAATCCACGACTGCATTACCCAAGCCAACTTGGCTTCACCGAGAAACTCTTCGAACTCAAGTGGGTCATCAAGTTCCCTAGGGGGTTCAAACATGAATTCTTCTCTATGTTGTTCGACAAATAAGACCAACTCATCTACCTCACTTGAATAGGGACGCAGTTTTGGGTACACGTCAGGGGTGTGAGCAACTAGATGAAGGAAGCTGAGATCAGTTATCGTTGGCGCGCGATTAAGCAAGCCATCACGAAGGAAGACAGCTGAGACTGGATCAATATATAGTTCTGAAACTCGTCGACCGAATTTCGTGGCAAGGAGTTCTTTACCACTTGAATCTATCATCTGTTCATCGTATAGGAACTTCAAGATTCTTGTAATTACAACTTTGATAGCCTTTGGGTCATATTGGTAGGCGTAGAATGTTTTCCCGAAGAAGTCGTAGACGTTTTTTTCAGAGGTGGCGTATTGAGCTGCTATAGTTGAGAGGACATGAGGTCGTAGAATTCGTTCCACAGCTAGTTTTGACCATATACGTTCGGGTTTGGCAAGTACATAGCTTTCCATCAGATAATCTTGCTCATCATCAGTTTTAGCAATGAGAATTGCTTCCCCAGCCTTGTCATATCTTGGTCTTCCTGCCCTACCTGCCATCTGCTTATACTCAAGAACGGGAATAGGGTAGTAGCCATACCCAACTTCGTATCGTCTATAGTCGTGAATTATCACCATTCTTGCTGGTAGATTAACTCCGAAGGCTAAAGTTGGGGTAGCTGCCAAAATTTTGATCTTACCTTCTCTAAAGGCGTCTTCAAGGAGTCTACGATGGGTTCCGCTTAGTCCTGCGTGGTGGAATGCTGCACCCTTTTTTACCAGTTCGGCGAGAAGTTCGCTTATCCTTGTTCGCTCCCCAGCTGCCTGTACTCGTGTGGCGAGTTGGGTTAGAGAGCGTTTAATAGGTTTGGATATTACATTGTCAAGCTCTGCCGCAACTTTCTTTGCTAATGAAACAGCGTTCTTCCGAGTTGATGCAAAGATGAGGGCTTGGTTTCCTGATTTCACGATGTGAATGGCGAGATTCAGAGCAGGATTTCTACTGTTCTTACCGATTTGCATCGATGCACCATCTTTGAATTGAATCTCTTGGTCTAGAAGCACCCCCTCGTTGAGTTTGACAGGCCTCCATTCAGTTGCAGTATATTTAGCCTTAAGCCAATCTGCTACCTCTTCAACGTTTCGAATTGTTGCGCTTAGAGCTAAGATTTGGATTTCAGGATTTGCCTGCATGAGTCTTGCGAGCACTACTTCAAGTGTAGGACCACGTTCTGAATCGTTGAGCAAATGAACTTCATCAGTCACCACAAGAGATATTTCATCTATCCATTTGGATCTATGCCTTAGAAGTGAATCAGCTTTTTCGTTTGTGCATATAATTATGTCGAATTTTTCAAGCCAAGGGTCACTGCTGTCAAAATCTCCAGTGCTGATGCCTACCTGTACACGTCTCCCATTGGGTTTTAAGATAGTGGAATACTTCTTCAGCTCTCGATATTTCTCGTTAGCCAAAGCCCTCAAAGGTGTGAGATAGATGACCTTTCCGTTACGTTCTAGTACATGTTTGAGGGCGCAGAGCTCTGCTACAAGGGTCTTGCCAGAGGCGGTGGGGCTGGCTAGGACAATATTGTTACCTTCAAGTACACCAGCTGAAATGGCTTCTTCTTGGGGGGGATAAAGTTCGATGATTCCAGATTTTTTTATTACTTCTTTAACTCGTTTTGGAACGGATAACTCGTCAACCTTCAAAAATGAACCCTTTCATCTATACTTTGCTCAGAAAGCCTGGTCGTCGCTCATAGATTGTTCCGTCTCTTACCAAGCGTCCAATGAGTTTATGACATTCATAAGTTTCGATTTTGTACTTGTTGAAGAGGGTTTCTACAAGCAGCTTCTTCTCAACCATACCTGTTTCCTTTGACATTGCGACAACTTCATCGAGGATCAATCGTAATTTGTCTTGCATGCTCTTGGGTTTCCCTACCATAATGATGTCAATATCTCGCATGTGAGTTGACATGTCGATTCCAACTTCCTCCAATGATTTGTTCATTATCGCTATTGCCGCTTCTGCATCTTCCACTGTGACCTCTTTTCGCAGGGCAATCCTAGCTCTGGCTTCTGTTATTCTGATTAGGGACTCTAACTGTCTAGCGGTGATGGCGATCGGTGAACCTTCGATTTTCTCCGTTACTGCTCTCATCTCGAGGTAGAACTCTTTCAGTCGCTGTATGGCGCCTTCTGACAGTGTAGGTTTTATGTTCTTGGCGTAGCTGATGTATCTTCGGAGGAGATCTGAGGGAATTGGTGTTTCAGTAGGAGTTGCTCTTCTTCTGTGTATTTCTAAGATGTGGGTTGACATCTTCTCGTCCAACTCCTTTTTGGGGACATCTTTCAACACAAAAATCAGGTCGAATCTTGACAAGATTGTGACTGGTAGATTGATGTTTTCAGTCACAGTTTTGTAGGCATCATACCTCCCTAATGAAGGGTTGGCAGCTGCCAGGATTGCTGTCCTAGCGTTGAGTGTTGCAACTATGCCGCCTTTGGCTACGCTTACGGTGTGTTGTTCCATGGCTTCGTGAATCGCTACTCTGTCTTCGGGGCGCATTTTGTCAATTTCGTCAATGCAAGCAACACCTTTGTCCGCTAGCACGAGGGCTCCAGCTTCAAGTGTCATACCTCCTCCTCGTTCCCGCAACACAGCGGCTGTTAGACCCGCTGCAGTTGTTCCGCGACCAGATGTGTATAAACCTCTAGGTGCGATTGCTGCAATGTATTGTAGTAGTTGGGACTTAGCTGTACCTGGATCGCCGACGAGAAGAACATTCATCTCACCTCTGATTGATATATCAGCTAAGTGTTTAGGAACGCCACCGAAAACAAGGTAGGTAATCGCTTCCTTGATGGTTTCATATCCATAGATTGAGGGTGCGATGGAACGTATAATGTTTCTGTGGATCCAAGGATCTTGAGAAAACTCAAGGATTTTCTTCTCCTCTTCAGGTGAGATGAGAGCTACTTCCGTTTCTTTACTCTCTACATCGATGAAATTTGCATCAACGTGAAGACGGAAGACTCGCAACTTTCCAGCTGTTGGTAATACTGGGGCTACAGCACGAACGACGCCGGTTACTGTAACGTGGTCGCCTGGCCTAGCTTTGTCGACAAGGTCCCTGCTTGTGAGTTGCACGTTTAAAGTTCTAGGCAGCTGACCTGGAGGCAGATCTTCAGGGCGTTCTTGTATGCGAATTTCCTGGTAGTCGATGAAGGTGGATCCTTCTTGTTGAAATTCAAAAGGTCCTTTACTTTGGCAAGTTGTGTTTTCACATCGAAGAGGGGCTTTCAAAAAGGGACCAGATTGATCTAGATAAGATGTTGTTTCGCATCGTTTGCATTTGAAGGCTGCTCGTAAAACTTGTGGTTGCACAGGTGTTGCCCGCACTATTATGCCTTCAACCATCATGAGTTTACCTAGGTTTGCAGCACCGAGTGTACGCAGGTGTGTTGGTTCAGGCAGGTTTCTGAAACGGATGACGACATTCTCTAGTTTTGAGGCGTATTCACTGTCTTCTATTTCAACCTGTGCGTAGGCAGCCCTATTTGCATGATTGAAGTATTCATCTGGTTTCTCCTTCAGCCTCTCTGCTAGTTTGAAATCGAATACCAACAAGTCTTCGAAATCCACTACTAAGGAGTTACTGTTGGCCACCACCATCTGAGAAATTTTTTTGCGGTATTCGGCTTGCTTCAGGAAATCCTCAAAGCTTTGTTGGGGGTCAACTTCAACTTCAACCATTGTTTTCACTTCTCTCTAAGATCTTTTTCCTCCACTCGTTGATGACTTGGTGAAGGCAATAATAGAGAGTTCTCTCTTCTTGAGTTAGATCTTGAAGAGCATGAGAAGTCAGTGGGAGAGATGAAGCCAGAGAAACTACCTTCTTAACTCTACAATTGGTGATGTCTTGAGAGATTCTTGAAGACTTCTCAAGTTCTTTTAATTTCTCTCCATTTTTTCTGGAAGCTTTCACCAGTTGCTTTAGATATCGTCTTAGTTTTGGATAGAAGTCTTCAGGAAGAGGAGAAGCTTTGTTTGTTGGTTGCACCATCTCCTTCCAATGGATTTTGTGAAGTTTAACTACATCTAGCATGTCTTCCTCTCGAAAACGGACTATCCCTAGTTTCTCAAGTTCTTTAGCGATCCAGAAGCGAATTTCATATTCCCTGCCTTCTTCTAAGGGGCCTACTTTGAATCCAGCCAGTTCAATCTCTGGCTCATTGAGGTTGGCGACAACTTTGGCTACCTTATTCTCGAACATCAAATCTGCGTCTTCAATTGAGACCTGTTGAGACATTGATGGTCTTCCTTTCCCCTAATTCCTGCCTTTTATGAAGCACAGCGAAATATAAAATGTGTAGTTTAAAAAAACAGCAGTTAACACCACAATTTTTATGGTTTAATCGAACTCAAATTGGAATTCTCTATATTGCGAAATATGGTGGCAAAGATCTTTTGCATATTCGCTGTGTTTTCTCCATCTATAGAAAATCCTCATCCTTCTTTCTAGTCTATTTCATGATGTAGGGAATCTTTAAATGTTACAGCTGCTATTCGCTCATATTCCAAGGTTTGCAAACGTAAACATGAGGGAAAAAAATGCCAGAACGTGTTAACACAAATAGTGCTTACCTCAACGCGAAATCGACTACTGGTACTCAGACGCGAGTTAGAGACACTAGTCCTACTAGCGGCATGTGCCCCATATGCATCCGTGATTGCCCATTTCTCTGTGAGATCAGCCTATCAGCTTTCCGTGGAAGGGAAGCACTCTATCCTGTGCCACTCCAATATGGATTCAGCACTGCAGGCGCGCTTAAAGACTTTGGTCTCGACTGGTCACACTTTAACATTCAAGCCAACCTCTTTGAAGTTCATGGTATTGAAGCAGATTCTGACATAGCGCTTTTTCACAATGCCAAAACCGACACTGAGGTCGCTGGTATCCCATTGAAAGTGCCAATCTTAACAGGAGCATTTGGTTCAACCGAAGTTGCAAGATTGAACTGGGATGGACTGGCAATCGGTGCAGCTCTTTCAGGTGCTATCATAACCATCGGCGAAAATGTATGCGGAATGGACCGAGAGTCAAGAATAGAAGGAGGCAAAGTTGCAGAGTCAAAAGAGTTGAGACGACGAGTTGAAGCTTTCCGAAAGTTCTGGGATGGAAAATACGGCGAAGTTGTCGTACAAACGAATGTGGAAGACCAAAGACTAGGTGTGGACGTTTATGCGCTGTCGAAGCTAGAAGTAAATGTGATAGAGCGAAAATGGGGGCAAGGCGCCAAAGCTATCGGAGGCGAAGTCAGAATTCGCAACCTCGAAAAAGCAATCATGCTGAAGAAGAGAGGATACATCGTCATCCCTGATCCTGAGGACCTCACTGTTCAAAAAGCTTACCGAGAGGGCGTCTTCAAATCATTCGAAAGACACAGCAGAGTAGGCATGCCACAACATAAAGAGTTTCTCGAAGATATCGACTGGCTGAGACAGCAAGGTGCCAAGCACGTAATACTCAAAACTGGAGCATACCGACCCTCCGCAGTAGCATTCACCATGAAAATGGCTTCTGAAGCGAAAATTGAAGCAGTAACCTTCGACGGTGCAGGCGGTGGAACAGGGATGAGCCCAGTTCCAATGATGGATGAGATGAGTGTTCCAACAGTATTCTTGGAAGCCATCGTGTTGAAATGCGCTAGAATATTACAAAAGAAAGGCCGATTCCTACCAGATCTCATTATTGCTGGCGGTTTCATATGTGAAACTCAAATCCTCAAAGCTATGGCTATGAGCAACTTCGGTGATGGTCCGTTGGTTAAGGCAGTTCTAATGGGACGTTCACCTCTGACAGCCGTGATGAAAGCCAACTACTTCAGACAGTTGTCAGAAGAAGGCAAATTGCCCAAAACCTTTGCCAATAGATATGGTGACACGCCAGACAAGTTCTACATCACCGCTCCAAAACTGAAGGAGAGGTTTGGTGAGAGATTCAAAGAAATTCCATGGGAAGCAGTAGCTTTGCATACATATTTGACTGATCGTATTGGTGTAGGACTCATGCAACTTCTTGCTGGAGCGAGGAAGTGGAAACTGCGCTTGATCGATAGAAATGATCTAATGGCTTTATCCGAGAGGGCAACAAAAGTCACAGGGATACCGCTTGTAGAAGAAGTGGAGCAAGAAGCCATAGAAAGAATTCTGGAGTAATTCCACCTTCCCTTTTTCTCTTTTGTGCTTTCCATTCGCGTCCTAGAAAATTCGGGGTATATCATAGGCTCATTTCTTGAAATGGGAAAAAAAGAGGTGCAGCGGTAGGTCTTTTCTATCGGGGATAGATTCTGCTAAGTGACTGTCACGAAAGCTTCAGCAACTTTATGGGGAATAGGCCAACCGACATAGTCTTGTGGAGCTTGGTGGTATATCAGAGTGGCTAGTTTGTGGACGTAGAAACTTAGGGAAGAACTTCCCTCGCTTTTACCTTGGAACGTGAACTCCATCAGTTCCACTTGTCCGTTCTGTGATTGTATGCCTGCTGCCCAAAACAGATATTCGATCTTTCCGGAGACAAATTTCCAGTAGGGAGTGCTTGCTCCAACGTACTCAAGCACTGACCGATCGAATTTCAGACCGATCTCATATCCCCAGAGATTATTCACGTCGTCGACAAGAACAGTCACGGTGAAAGTTTCGCCCACATTGACATTTGGCTTTGGTGGATCGAAGAATATCACACATTTAGGTTCTTCTGGCTCCGGGGAGTCTGCAAGAGCGGGTTGGTGCATCGAATATATGATGGCGCTTCCCATAATCACAATGAAAATTCCTAACGCTGCTACACTTTTCATTTTCCATATTTCGAGCGTCTTAGTTTCCTCCTTTGGATACTAGAATGCGCGCGCATCGCAATTCAAAATGTGGGTGCGATTTATTTAAGACTTGGCTTGAGGATTGTGAACTATCTCTGAAAAAACAATTGACTTAGTGACTTGCGTCTGGAAGAAAAAATAACTGGCAGATCCACGAATATAACTTCCTGCAGTCACACTCAACTTGTAGGTTGCGTTTTGAATGCTGTTAAGGACGGTTGGATTTTTAACATGGCGAATGAAATAGAAATAATTATGCCTACCAGCTAACACTGTCTCGTTTGGGTTAATGGTCACCCCTCCAATATCTATGTTGTCGATGGAGAAGTAGGCTTTAATTGCATTAATCATTATTGGGAATTCGGTTGGATTCGTTAGAATGAACGTGATGCTCAATTCCGCCCCCTCCAGTGTAGGAGTACTAATGGTTGACTCTAACCCGAAAGTTTCCAGTGACGTCATCAACGCGGAATTGACTGAATTGCTCATATAAGTGTAGATTAAGGCAAAAATGATGATGCTAATTAAGGTGATGACAATTCCCGTGTGCCACAGTTTCCGCCTTCTTTCATTCTTTTCTTCTCTCATCTGCAAACCTCAGATCTGCCTTATTTTTGGTGCTTCATATCCATAAAAAGATACTATGCTAACGATGTCGAAGATGTCAACATCGTCGTCGCAATCCACGTCAAAGTTGGAATTGTAAGTCTGGTCACCCTTCGTGGAACCATAAGCCTGCGCTATCCACACTATGTCAAAAATGTCTACGTCGCCGTCTCCATCAATATCGCCAGCGTGGACGATGAGGAGTCCTGTGAATGAAAGGCTGTTATCGCTTGTGTCATTTTCCCCATTGACTTCATCTGCAGTAGCATTCAGCATATAGTCGTTGTATGCTATTGCGTTAACAGTTTCCCACGTGAAGATGATGGTTTTAGAATAGCCAGCATTAAGTGAGATCTGAGTCTTGTTTATGGCGTTGCCGTTTGCATGAATACTGATGTTGAAGGTTTCAGGAAGGTTACCTTGGTTTTCAATAGTCACATTCAGAGAGAAGCAATATCCTTCAAACACAACTGTTTTGGAAGGAATCAGCGATGTAACTGCGACATCATGGATGACCTCAACCGTAAGTGTGACTATGCCATCTTCGAGTCTATTATTTGCCACGTCGGATTCACCAGATACAATTGAGGCGTTAGCGGAAATCCCATAGTTTCCAGGAGATACACCTGTGGAATTCCAATAGAAAATCATCGTTTCTATTGCGCCCGGAGGAAGTGCTATCACTGTTTTGACATCAAGAAGCACTTCGTCATAGAAGACGCTTACATTGAATGTTTCAGCCCTAGTTGTTCCATTGTTAAGGACACTGACGGTGATGTTTATAGTATCTCCAATAAAGGCGTGGAGTGGAGATGGAACAACACTGGATACTACCACATCATAGTATTCATTGCTGAAGTATCCATCGTCAACTATGTGGTCGATTGGGTACCCTTTCCGATCAGAGAGGTCACTATTAGAAACATCCAACGCGCATCTGCCGTACTCGATTACAGTGAAGGACATCTCGAATACTGTTCCACTGCCATTGAAGGAAGGAGCTTGGAGTGATGAACAGACTATGACGTAGGTTCCCGCGGATGCGTTAACATCATTTTTTATTTGTAGGACTGGTTGATGAAGAACTCCTTCTGGATATGTTTCCACTGGAATCTTGACTACATGGCTAGTATAGTTCAAGATCGATGTGTTCCAACTGAGTTGAATATCAAAGCCATAAAACCCTGTGATGTTAGATATCTTTACTTCAATTGTGAAATTTTCTGAAGGAGTAAGGGTTGGATCTGTAATGTTTCCTGGGTCAACATGTACTCTCGCTAGACTGGATGGAGTTGACATCCTTTGCATGTTGGATCCCAATGGAACCGCACAAGTTAGTGTGATCTCTAAAAATAGGATTAGAACAACTAAAATCCTGATCGCTAGTTTCATGTTGACCTCACATAAATCAAAGATTCGACGGACATTTATTCGTTATGGAAGTGTTCTGCCTACGCTAATTTTGTGGCGGTGTAAGGTTAGACCACGCAGCACTGGAGCTAAGTTTTAAATCAGTTTCTGTCGAATGTAGTTGAATTGGGAAAGGTAATGAGTAGTCAAATAGGACCACTTGATGTGGCACTCGAACAATTGAAAACCGCATCTGAAATGCTGGATTTGGATCCTGGCGTTCATGCGTTCCTTAGGCGTCCAAAGAGAACTCTCACAGTTTCTATTCCCGTAAAGATGGATGATAATGAAATTCGGATATTCTGGGGTTGCAGAGTTCAACACATAGATGCTAGGGGACCATTCAAAGGAGGAATACGTTACCATCCATGTGTTGGTTTAGATGAGGTTAAAGCGCTTGCGATGTGGATGACATGGAAATGTGCTGTTGTGGACATCCCTTATGGCGGAGCGAAAGGTGGTGTGTGTTGCAACCCAAAGGAGATGTCTCAAACTGAATTGGAACACCTTACAAGAAGATACACAAACATGCTTTTGGACTTCATTGGACCCTATAAAGATGTGCCAGCGCCAGATGTTTACACAAACGCCCAAGTAATGGCTTGGATAATGGATACTTACAGTAGATTCAAAGGCTACAGCGTGCCTGAGTGTGTGACGGGGAAACCAATAATCGTCGGTGGATCAGAAGGAAGATATGAAGCTACCTCTCGAGGTGTTATAATCTCTCTAAGAGAAGCTACTGGACGCTTAGGAATTAAGATGAAGGGTGCGACGATGGTTGTTCAAGGATATGGAAATGTTGGAGGTAATGCAGCTAAAATAGCGCACGATATGGGAGTTAAGATTGTTGGAGTGAGTGATTCAAGGGGAGGGATCTACAATCCTCAGGGCTTAAACCCTGTTAAGGTATGGGAGCATAAAGTGAAGACTGGTTCTGTCTTAGGGTTCAAGAATGCTATCAAAGAAGTAACGAACTCTGAACTTCTCGAATTGAAATGTGACATTCTCGTTCCCGCGGCCCTTGAAAATCAGATCACAGAAGCAAACGCAGGAAAGATAAAAGCGAAAATCGTAGTCGAAGCAGCAAATGGACCTACCACACCAGACGCTGACAAGATTCTTCGCGAGAAGAAAGTGTTCTTGATTCCAGACATTCTTGCAAATGCAGGAGGAGTTACAACTAGCTATTTTGAATGGGTTCAAAACTTGACAAGGGAACATTGGACACTAGAGGAGGTAAACC
>DAOWHM010000041.1 GCA_030641425.1 Candidatus Bathyarchaeota archaeon
TCTCTTGGGCTATGGAAGCTTTTGAAAGGGGGTTGCTAACGAGAGAAGATTTTGATGGTTTAGGGCTGAAGTTTGGAGACGCAGAAGCAACTTTAGAAGTCTTACGGCGGATGGCTTACAGAGAGGGAAAAGTTGGTTGGCTGCTGTCCGATGGTGTCAAGGTTGCTAGCGAGAAACTTGGCAGAGGTTCAGCACACTTTGCCATTCACTCAAAAGGGCTTGAGTTACCGGCTTATGATGTGAGAGGAATAAAAGGTATGGGACTTGCAGTGGCAGTCGCTGCCAGGGGTGGTGATCACCTAACTGCAGTTGTCTATGGAACGGAACTTGTTGGAAAATGGTGGAAATTTTCTGGTGTGGATCGATTCTCAGCTGAGAATAAGGGTTATGTAGTTAAAGTGCATGAGGACCTCATGGCCCTGTACGACATTACAGGAGTCTGCAAATTCACTAGACACTCTTTCTTTGCTGAAGCTTTTCCAGATATGGTGAAGGCAGTTATAGGGATGGACCTGAGTGTCGCTGACCTTTTAACTATTGGTGAACGGGTCGTTAATTTGCAGCGAGCTTTCAATGCCCGAGAAGGACTCGACAGAAGAGCAGATACTCTGCCGCCAAGAGTTTTCGAAGACCCTATCCCTAAAGGGGAGTCAAAGGGTAGCAGAATTAAGAGGAGTGAATTTGAGAGGATGCTTGATGACTACTATCAGGCTCGAGGATGGTCAGAGAACGGTGTCCCCACGAAAGCTAAACTCGTCTGCCTTGACTTGAACGATGCCGCAGAACAAGTCGGTGCCTAAAGGGTTTGGTTGAGATGTCTCTCAAGAAATATCGCGAGAAGAGAAACTTTAACAAGACGAAGGAGCCCAGAGGCGACAAGAAGACTGGTGAAGACCGTTTATATGTGATTCAAAAGCACCAAGCCTCCCATCTTCATTACGATTTAAGGCTTGAGATGGAGGGAGTTTTAAGAAGCTGGGCTGTGCCGAAAATGCCGCCAACAGAACCAGGCATTAGAAGATTGGCGGTTGAAGTAGAAGATCATCCCCTTGAATACGCGAATTTTGAAGGGGCAATCCCTGAGGGTGAATATGGAGCGGGTACTGTAGAGATCTGGGACAAAGGAAACTATGCACTCCTTGAGCGAAAGGAGGGCAAGCTCATGATCGACATCAAAGGGCAGAAACTGAAGGGAATATACTATCTCGTCAGATTCAAAGAGAGGAAAAACTGGTTATTCTTCAAAAAGAAACGAGCCGAACCAACGATAGGTTTAAACAAGTGACTTAGTAGATTAGCAAAAGAGAATTTCAACTTATGAGAACAGAAACCAGAAAATGCTACAATGAAAGGGTTAGTTGATAAGTTCTGCTTTCAATATCCTGATTTCTTGCAAGGGGCGAGACACTTCGTTCGGTGGCAACGGTTGAGGGCCTGTCTCTACTTTTCCTATTTCGTCAACGACATTCATTCCTTCAATCACTTTGCCGAAGACTGGATGTTTCGGGTCCAAGTTGTTGTTGTCTACAAGGTTGATGAAGAACTGGCTGCTTCCTGTGTTTGGTCCTGCGTTTGCCATGGCAATCGTGCTCCTGTCGTTACTGTTGTGATCTGGTAATTCATCTTCTATCGTTGGTATTGATGGGTCGCCTTCTCCTGTTCCCATAGGATCTCCTCCTTGAATCATAAATCCGTCGATGACTCGATGAAAAATTGTTCCATCATAGACCCCTTGTTGGACAAGTTTCTTGAAATTCTCTGTTGTGATCGGCATGTCGTCGTATAATTGAATTGTTATGTCTCCCATACTTGTTTTAAGCAGAACCTTGTTTAGGCTGGGGTCGTTTAGGTTGGGGTCACTCTGATTAGTCATACTGTATGCAACCACCACTATTACAACAAGGCATAGGGCTAACATTAGGATTATTGGCTTTCTGCTCTTGCCTTTGCGCTTGGGGGGTTTGTATCTGTAGGGTTTCTGCTTGTAGGATTTATGCTTACGAGATTTACCGCCCATGAAACAACCTCTGTTGGAAGCCCATAAATACGCGCGGATTCTTGGGCAAACGTATACTTAAGAGTATACAAAGAGATTTCGACACGTCCAGTGCGCTCGTATTGTCTTATCTAGAATTCACTCTTTGAGAGCATGATATTGAGTCTGCGCGCACGAAATAACGTATCGATATTGTGGCAGGCGTGGGTGCTTACTCTCAGTTAGGTGTGAATATATGTGTGCGTCTGCGTTAAACGAAAAGTGTTAACGTTTAATCATATCATAAGCACGCGCGTATTTTTGGATGGTAAAAAGTTATAGGCAGGTCGTACCATTATTTCGATTGGCGAGTGGTGAGTATTCTTCTTTAGATACTCTCGTAAAGGAAAATCATCTTTCCTTTCCTTTTCTCCCCTCCACTCGCCTCCCAATCACATGCGTGCATGCAGAAACTTCCAGTCTACTGCATGTGTGTGGATCCACACCTTTGAGTTCTCTTCAATGTTGCATGCATGCTATTATGTTACAATACTACTCCAAATTTCAATGTATGAATACAAATCAACTCACTAAACCATGTCGACATTGATAAACACGTTAATCACTCTTTTTGAAGAACAACATTTCGAGAATGAGGAGAGGCTGATAGAAGCCCTGCCATGCATGCAAGCGGGCCAGTGGGTACCCGATATAATTCTGTAGCGGGTCCCTCTGTCAAACAGACCCTCTGTCTATGTATATGTACAATGCACTACTCTGCGCCTTATACGCGAGCGCAATCCCAGTTCTCCTTGAGAATTGATCCATGCGAAATGTAAGTATCCTTCACAGACAAGCATTGGCAAGGTTAAAATAATGATTCATGCATGCATTGAAATGGTGGAAGCCGGAAATGGGTAAAGTTCTTGAACTCATAGATCTGAGGAGTGATACTGTCACCCTGCCCACAGATGAGATGCTTGAAGCCATCAAACACGCTGAACTTGGCGACGACGTTTTCAGAGAAGATCCAACTGTTAA
>DAOWHM010000020.1 GCA_030641425.1 Candidatus Bathyarchaeota archaeon
CATGAGAGCGGCGCGGGGATCTAACATCGATGTGGGCTCGTCAAAAAACAGAATAGGAGGGTCATGAATCAGGGCTGACGCGATCAAGACCTTCTGTTTCATGCCTCGACTGTAGCCTTCAAGCAAGTAGTTCCGCCTCTCATGAAGCCCAAACAGCTTCAGCAAGTCATCTATCCTTTCAAGCAGGATATTATTTGGGACATCATAGAGGGCTCCCATGAATTCCAGAAACTCGGAGGCGCTGAGCTTCTCATATAATCCAGGCGACTCAGCCAATAAGCCGGTGACCCGTTTTACCTCCATTTCTTCTTTAAGAATGGCATAACCATTCACGGTGGCTGAGCCACTAGTCGGCTTTATGATGCAGTTCAGCAGGCGAACGGTTGTAGTTTTACCTGCTCCGTTTGGACCGAGCAGACCGAAAGTTTCTCCCTGATATACTTCGAGATCAAGATCATCCACCGCTTTGATCTCACCTCCTTTACCATAGTGCTTGCTTAACTTGTTAGTGCGAATCACAACCTTCAACGATCAGTTCCCTCAAGCGCTGCATGACGCAGTAGATATTATTCTTCTATTAACAGTTTTCTTCCCCCACATCTGCGGTCCCAACAAGTCCACTCACCATCTTGTCCAAATCTGGAAGTCAAAGCATGTGCCATGTTATGAAAATAATTCGTGCTTTCATGTAAGGATCTCATCTATATGACTTTCTTGACAGAATCTTCACGTAAGGGTCGTCTGCGCTTCTTGGGAAGTTCCTTGCTTTTCCATGCTTCCAGAGAATACGACGTTTATCCTCTGCGAACGTCCCCAAGAACCTCACCTCGATACCGTTCTGTTGCATGATTTCCTCAACCCTATCTGTAACACTGGCGCTGACAGCAGCAACAACAGTACCAGTAGACGACATGGACAATACTTGTTCATCTGACAGCCTAAAGTAGTCTTTCAGCTTTTTCACTTCCTCTGGAACACGAATCTTATCCATCTCCACCATAAAGCCAACGTCTGAGGCTTCTGCAACCTCGTTCAACGCTGCGACCAAACCTCCTTCGGTGGCATCATGCATTGCATGCACACCGGGGATTTGAGCCAGCAGAGATGCACTTTTCACACATGTCTGCATGTTAACAAGATTTGTTAGTTCGCGAGTCCTATGAGTACCAAAGATTTTTTCAGCTAGATTCCTGTCAAACAACGCTAAATTGATGGCCACCTCTAAACCAATGGGTTTAACACACACCACAAAATCTCCAGGTCTAGCGCCACCAGGTGTAATTAATCCAGCTTTGTGGACAAAGCCATAAGCTGTACACACTCCAAGCACCTCAAAAACTCCCTCATAAGTTCCAGTGTGCCCTGTCACGATTGTCATTCCGAGATCATCTGCAGCAGAACATGCTTGTCTCATAATCCTTAGGAAGACCTTTTGTTTTGTCGACGGAGGACCTAGGAGGGTGATTGTGCAAAATTCCGGTTTTGCTCCGAACAACGCTATGTCAGATGCGACGTAATGAATTAGAAGCCATCCAAACCAGACACCTGGGACCCTGATACATGGATCAGTTGACACAACGAGATATCTATCACCATCAATCAAGTGGACGCCCGAATCAAATCCAGAAGTGGGTGGAACAATAACTCTTGGGTCTTCACTGATGCAGTTGAGCAATTCTTTCAGTCTTTCAGGAGGGAGTTTACCCATCTTTTGAGAACCTTGCTATCGCCTTAGTGGCTGTTTGCATACAGCACTCACAACTCCATAAAGAATGTTTCATGAACCAGACTTGATTCCTCCTATAAGATTGTCGATTCCTATTATTCCGTCTTCAGCTTCATATCCTTCTCACTTGTACACTTCTATCATGCCACTTTTTGCAAGTAAGTAAATGAAATAAGCACTAACGAGGAGTTCTGGAATTATGTAGCCACCATTATAGAAAGCAGAGTAAACAATCGGGTTCCATCCCTCAGGAGCATAAGAGCCAAAAAAGACCACTCCAGAAACGAGATGGGCCAAGAACCTACCGAAGATGCCTACCGATGCTCCGATAAGAGCTGGAGTAAAATTTCTTTGCTGTCTCTCTATTCGTTTAGTTCGGATTCTGTCTTCCAGCCATATTAGAAAGATGAAGCTAAATGCGAAAATCCAAGAAAAGAATATGGTTTCACTTAACCTGAGTTGCATTAATTCATAGCTGAAAAGGAGGAAAGAAATAACGCAAAGAAAAGCTGTGATTAAACGGTCCACAGCTACAGTTGTCTTTACACCTATGGATGGACTCTTTTGAAAGAAGCCAGCAAGTCCGAGGGCTCCGAAGGCGATTGGGTAATCGAGTAACACTTGGGCAGGATGATAGATAAAAGGTTCAACCATTAACTGAACGAGTCCATATAGCCCGCAGGCAACCAAGCCTATTTTTGGGCCTCTTCTCAACGAAAGCCATATAACCGGCACCATCGACCCAGCGGTTACTGAGCCTCCTTGTGGTAGACTGAATATTTTTACATAGCTTAGTCCAGTTGAAAGAGCAACAAAAGCAACAATTTCAGCGATTACCTTTGTTTGAAATATAGTCTTACTTTCACTCAACTTTTTCCCTCCGCCAGCATTACCTGGATCAGGTTCAATGGGTCAACGGTGATATAACCGTCCTCTCAGCCGGGTCAGCCCAGCTCCCCAAAACCTTTCCGAATAAAGTTACGACCTCCTCATATTAAAGTATGACCACATTAGGCCACAGATATTAAAGCTGAGCTACACAAATCTGTGAGGACAACTGAGGAACCTCGGATCCGTCGTCTACTCGTCTTTGACGTGGTCACGCATTTTCTGTAACTTTTTCCATAGATTCAATTTGAGTGATTTACACAATTCCATGCTCCACAGGTTCATTCACATTTTGTAAGCAAATATTAATACGACTCGTTCTCTTTAGAACCAAGAAAAAGGAGAAATGAAAGTAAAATGCCAACTTGGACCTGCACAGAGTGCAAAACAGAATACACTAGCAGATGCCGACAGCCAAAATGCTCAAAATGCGGAGCACCAAAGGAAAAACACACAAAGAAAACATAGACTCAATCAATTTCCCAAAGTAGAAAAAAGTGAAAAAATATGAGTCACCCTATTGTCCATCTGGAGATTCCAACTACCGACACAAAGAAGTCCGGAGAATTCTATAAGAAACTGTTCGGCTGGAAAATAGATTACAGCTGGGGACCCGACTACGCGATGTTCAGTTATGAAGTCAGGCAGGATGGAGGGCTTCGTGGAGGAGGGCTAGATAGAAAAGATGACATCAAACCAGGCAACCTAATCATATATGTACATGTTGACGACATCGAAGCAATGCTTGAAAAAGCAGAAGAGTTTGGTGGCAAACGAGAACAAGGGAAGACAGAAATTCCAAACGTAGGCTGGTTCGGTCTCTTCAAAGACCTGGACGGCAACACCATAGGCTTATTCACCTCTAAAGAATAAGTCCACCCGTTTTTTGTCTACTTATGTGAGCGCAGACAGTAATCAGTAACTTTTTTTGTGTTTAGATAAAACCCTGGATAATGCACGCTCAGTCAGGCTGTTAGCTCGACTCGTTCTTTCATCTCTTCCATTTTGCCAGCGGCTTCCAATGCTTTCTCAATGTCTCCATCGCTTGCTCCCCGCTCGATAGCAATCACATCTTCTGTAGCAGTTATATGATTCACGTTGGATCTTCTACGCTTGATTCCAGATATTTCCTTTGGACCTGTTACAAGAACGAAATTCTTGTCAATTACTTCAACGATGACACATTTGTATCCTGCTTCTCGACCTACGGTTTTTACGCAAATTCTGCCGACTTCTATTGCGGACATTGGACATTACTCCAGCTCTGAAAAAGATTGCCCAACTGCTATTTATAAGTACTGGGGCGTTGTTGGTAAACATAGTTTTGAGCTTATGTACTGGTTTGAGTTCAGCAATTCTCGGCGGGGTTACGTGTACTTATAGGTTAGGTTTTGTACATATATCGATTTCAGATATATTTCGGTGATCGACTGAACGGATATATTAAGTCACACGATAGGACATGTATGTGAGTATATCATGAAAACAGTTCAACAGAAATACACTAAGAGAAGATTACAAAACCATGAATTTGCAGCGAGGATCAATACACATCCAATTGGATTTCCACAGATGTTCGAAACTACTGAAAATACTCAGACAAAAA
>DAOWHM010000055.1 GCA_030641425.1 Candidatus Bathyarchaeota archaeon
ACTTATGGTGATTGTGTCGCCTGGAGTCGCAGTTATGTTTTGCGGGTCTACGAAGACAACAGGCATATCAGATTGAATAGTCATTGACGCAAAAGTTTCATCTCCTATTATTTCATCAGCTTGCACCTTCTCAACTCTAAGAGCTATACCAAACAAACTCATGAGAAGAATCATTATAATTGAAATTTGGACAAGTCTTCTCTCCAAAACACTTCCCTCACAATGTCTAATATAATGTTCTTGGAGGGCGTATTAAAATGTATGTAGAAGAAGCTTCCATAGGGTAAGAGCTATATGGGAAAAATGGGGTTTTGCGGGTGATAACCTGACCAACATGGATATAACATTAAAATCTGAAATTTATGAGACAGAAACCAACACAGTTACTAAATATGTATGCAAAAGCTGAGAAGGGCGTTAACCATGAAAAATGAAACTCTATTTATTTTTATGATTTTAACTATGTATGCTAGCTTTGATTAAGTCTGTACAACACCTCATGACATTATGCTCTTTCGGAAAAGAAAATAAGTAGCCTACAGTAAAGTCCATAGTCTAGACGTAGCGGCCATAGTCTAGTTTGGATAGGACATCAGCCTGCCACGCTGACGACCCGGGTTCAAATCCCGGTGGCCGCACCAACATTAATCTTTTCATAAGGAGATTCAGACCTTACGCACCTCAACTTCCACTTCTTTCAGTGCACATACCAAAGGCGTTTTGTCTGCACCTCGTATTCCCTTCCAATCCAAAGCAACAGTCTCAACCTTCTCAAGGGTCCGCGCAATGCACCTTCGAACAATCTCTGCGCTAACTTCGGAAACTAAATATTTTGGAACAATATGCCCGAATGCATAAGAATCCTCAAGTGCCATCCGTGTAAACTTCTCATTATAATGAGGCCCTCCGATACCGAATGCAACATTCGCAGGTTCGGAACTTTTTAGAATCGCAGCCATTGCGGCATGTGCTACTGCCTCTGCGGCGACTGCATCCTTCCATTGGGTTGGGGAGCTTCCGAGCTCTGCAAACATTGTTGCCACATCAAAGGATGGTCCGTGGTGCGTACATTCATAAGAAATTTGATAGTCTAAATCTAGCTCAGCCTTTTGTCGAGCCATCTCCAACAAGGCTTCTCTCATAGCATTTGATGGTGCAATTGATATCTTCCCAGGTATTCCACCTTTTTCAGCTTTACCGAGATTGCCTGGAGTGTGAACTGAGAGAGTTGGTTTGCCACTTCTGCTACTGTGTCGGGAAATGTAGATTATGAGCTGGGGATAAAAATGGTCTATGATACTCTGAGAATAGATCGTTTCTTCATTTATGGTCACAAGCTTCAACTCCTGTCCTTGAATCTCTTTGCAGTAGATTTTGTTCCCATGGTACTTCTGAGAGGAGTCCCCAAAGTCATAGTGCAAGATGAGTTGTTGACGTATATTCATGCTTGCAGTGTCCTTTTTCGAAGCGACTACGAGGATCATTGTAGGTGCTCCGTACCCTTTTGG
Organism: Candidatus Bathyarchaeota archaeon; assembly: GCA_030641425.1. Lineage (GTDB taxonomy): Archaea > Thermoproteota > Bathyarchaeia > Bathyarchaeales > SOJC01 > SOJC01. The sequence continues at coordinate 1,509 of DAOWHM010000055.1, forward strand.
AATTCTTAAACTAAGCTTAAGGATTTCCACAAGACTTATATCATTTAGCTCTGGCTGTTGAGAAAGACTGGCAATGTCTGTGAGGCATTTCATAAATTTTAAAAACTGGAATCCTGACGAAATCGAATCCCTAATTGACAAGTCAATAGAGATCAAAAAAGAACCCAGTAAGTATCGAACGGCCCTTAAACACAAGTCTCTGGCAATGATCTTTCAGAAAACATCTACTCGAACACGGGTCTCTTTTGAAGTAGCTATGACTCAACTAGGTGGCCACGCCATCTATCTAGATTGGATGACAACCCAGTTTAAACTTGCTGACGTTAGAGACGAGGTTAAATATCTTTCACGCAACGTCGACTGCATCATGGCACGACTGAAAAGAAACGTTGACTTGATGAAGATGGCTTCAGCATCCAAAGTTCCAGTAATTAACGGCTGTGACGAGAAATATCATCCCTGCCAGGCGATTGCCGATCTCATGACAGTAAAGGAGCACAAAGGTAGGCTGAAAGATCTAAAACTGGTCTATATAGGTGTCCACAACAACGTCTGCAACTCCTTAATTGAATCCTGCACCATGATTGGCATGCAAATTACAGCAGTAACACCTATCATACACGAACCTGCAAAAGATCCCGAGTTACTGGCGAAAGCCAAGAAAACTGGGCTATACCAAACAACACTCGATGTTAAGAAAGCTGTCCAAGACGCAGATGCTGTCTACACCGACACATGGATAGATATGGAATTATTCTTCGAACCCAAATTCCAAGAAGAGAAAGAAAAACGCATCAAAACCATGATACCCTACCAAATCAACGACGAGTTGATGAAAGGCAGTGAAGCCCTAATAATGCATGATATGCCAATCCACAAAGGCTACGAAATAAGTGGCGAAATCGTCGGATCACCTAACAGTGTAATCTACGAACAAGCAGAAAACAGACTTCACAGCGAAAAAGCTATACTTCTAAAACTGTTGGAAGACTCATAATTCATTGTACTGAATCATCGGATGTCTTCGATTTGAGAACACAGTGTTGACTACTACATCCGAGAATCGACCCAGAGCGAGATAGCTTTTAATTTCAAACGATCATGCATGCAAAAAGGGGTGTGAACAGATTAATGTTGAAACCGTACCCGAGGTTAGATTCCCCTGACGGAAAACCAATTAAACAACTGTAAGACTATTTGTGTCGTTAATCAATAATAGGACGGCAAGTTAGATTGAAGACACAAGATCTTCCTGAAGTAAATATTATGGAGACCAGAAGCGTCACCTTCAATGAGCCATTAGTCATTTTAGGTTTTGCAGGTGTTGGACTAGTAGGAGGAATAGCAACCACACATATTGTTGAACAATTGAAGATGAAGCAGATTGCCCACATTCGATCTAGGTATATGCCACCTGCAGTAGTCTTTATGGATGGTAAACTTAGACATCCCTTTAGAATATATTCAGATGAAGGTGGAAAGCTCTGCATAGTTATATCAGAGATACCTTTACGCTCTGACGGTGTCTATCCCATAGCGTCGACACTTGTTGATTGGATAGAAAGAAATGGAGCAAAAGAGCTAGTTGTTTTAGAGGGCGTAGCTGTTCAGGGCTTCCCGGAAACACGTAAATCCTACTGTGCAGCAGAGCCTGAGAAGATCAAGGAATGTAAAGAGAAAGGAGTAGAGATGATCACAGCAGGGATCGTGCACGGAATTGCAGGCAGCATCCTGAATGAATGTCTATCCAGAGACATAACCGGAATGGCCTTGTTGGTTCCCACCATGCCATATATGCCCGATCCAGAGGGTGCAGCCTCCCTCATCAACACTTTAAATCGCATTTACGACCTGAAAATCGACACAAAAGAACTGCTTACTAGGACTGGAGAGATACAACAGAAGCTGAGAGAAGTAGCTGATCGTCATCAAAAACTGAGAAAAGCAGAAGAGAAAATAGGACTACCTGAAAACATTTACGTGTAGATGACTTAGCAACACATCCATTATCTCATACGCGAACATGTAAGAACAACGGCGCGTGTAACAGAACTCGTTATGGAAAAGAATATTACCTACGTAACAATCTTCCGTTAACCTCAGGTGTTGCATGCCATGGCATTAAGCAACGATCACAGTAAAGATAAGAGCGTCACTCGGGGAAGCATGAAAGTCATTCTCTACATCGCACTTCTAGTTGCTTCACTTTCACTCGTAAGCTTCCTGTTTGGCTGGGCATCATACGATGAGGTTCCACATCTCCTTCAACCCTACAGCTCCATCCTGCTATTGATCCATCCCTATCTGACATATATCCAAGCGGCATTGGTATTCGGCTTCGGTTATCTGGCTGTAAATGCCGTTAGCGGGTTAGTTTACGCGTATATGAGGAGAGTTGCAGATCACCCCACTGCAGCAACGATTAAAACACTTGCGCGGATCTCAGGAATTGCGATTCTTCTCTCGCTAATGACATCAGTATTCAACGTGAATCCCGCTGCAGCTTTGACTGTTGGCTCATTTGGTGGTTTAGTTGTAGGATTCGCCACACAAAATATACTCTCCAACGTGGTCGCTGGAGTTTTTCTCCTTCTTTCAAGACCTTTCACTTATGGAGATGTGGTCACGATAAAAGGGCAGACGGGTACAGTGAAGCAGATCAAATTGATGCACCTTGTTCTTGAGAGTGAGGATGAGAAGAAAGAAGTTCTTATCCCCAGTGGAATAGTGGTTAGCGAAATAATTCAGAGGAAGAAGCCTCTAATAAAACACAAACCCCTAAAAACAACAACGATTTTGGAAAAACCTCCTGAGACCGCAGTCAAGGGCACAGTTATCCGGTTCACTGGAAGACTTGTAGAAACTGCGACTGAAGATCCAATCGCCAGCAAACTTGTGAAGATTTTTGATAGCGATGTAGGACGTGATGACCTATTGGCTTCAGGAACCACCATGAATGATGGAAGCTTTATCATAAAGTGGACAGCTAAGAAGACGGGCCAATGGGACGCTACTGAGATATACGCGGAGTTCGAGGGAGACAAATCCCACACGCCTTCAAAGAGTGGCAAGTACACTGTTACTTTAAGGGATGAAAAGAAGCCACCTGAATAAAACTGTAGGTTTTCCACACTCTCGAAGATGGCTAGAAGCATTTTGAGTTGACGCTGTTTTTTTATTCAAGCATCATCTGAGTGAATTGTTCAGGCTTGAACTTGTCAAGGTCTTCATAGGCTTGACCCACTCCGATGAATAGAATGGGTCTACTAGTCACATATGCAACACTTAAGGCTGAACCACCCTTCGAGTCAGCATCAACTTTCGTCAAAATTGTACCATCTATAGTGACAGTTTTGTTAAATTCTTCAGCTTGCACAGCTGCGTCGTTTCCAGTTAAAGCGTCAACAACTAATAAAGTCAGATCAGGGTTCACCACCCGCTTGATTTTCGCCAGTTCATTCATCAAGTTCTTATCAGTTTGAATCCGTCCAGCAGTGTCAATAAGCACAGCGTCAATGTCATGAGCTTTAGCATGTTTTATTGCGTCGAAAGCAACTGCGGCAGGATCAGCACCGTACTTATGCTTGATCATACGCACTTTCAACCTCCTAGCATGCTCCTCCAGCTGTTCAATAGAACCAGCTCTGTACGTGTCGCTTCCAGCTAAGACTACTGAATAACCATTCTTGTTGAATAGCTTCGCAATTTTCGCGATGGTTGTTGTCTTTCCCGTTCCATTAATTCCAACGAACACAATAACTAGCGGTTCCTTGTTTCCCCGTTTCTCTTGAGCCATCTTCAGCAAATCAAGATCTTCATCTGTTTCTAAGACTTTAAGTAAAACTTCACGGAGATTCTTCTTGACTAGTTTTTCGCGGTCTTCGAGACGTTTCAGTTCAACACCATCTAACCTCTCCACAAGTTCTTCACATATTTGTTCGGCGACTGGAAAGGCCACATCGTTTTGGATTAGAACCAACTTGAAATCCGAGAGAATGGGATGAAGTTGCTCTGCTTTAAGTTCCGTAGTTGTAATCTTGTTGACTAAATTGTTAAATCCCGCTTTCAACTTTTCGAGCATGAATACTAGTTTCCTACTGCTTGACCACAGAGCTCGCAGAGACATCATTAAGGTATTGCCTATTTGAGCGTATTCTCTCCAGTACTTGACCTAACTGTTGTTCCAGAGTGCTCCTCGACTTCTCCAGATCTGATATCCGTTTTTCTATTATTTCTTTAGCTTCTTCTCTAGATTTCTCAACTGAAACCCCTGCGCCCATACCTACAACCATTGTTTCAGTTGTGGAGATCTCAGCTTTCACAAAAGATCCTCCTCCGACAGGCACAAGCAAGGGGGTTCCTTCCTTCTCTTCTTCCAATCCAGCTATAGTTGCTGATGCAAAAGAGAGTTCTGCGGTTGCTGCATTGACGAGGTTGATTCTAGTCTGTAAGGCTTCTGCAGTAGTTTCTAGTAGTCTGAGCTCTGTCAGCACTCTTCGAAGAGATTCCTCGTTATTAGACATCTGTTTCTTCCTTCAAAGTCAGCTTCTTTATTAGAGGATCCTCAATCTCTTCCGGAGGAACTTCTTGGATGTTGAAAATTTTGATTTGGAAGCGCTTAGCTCTGTGTTTACTCCCCAATTCCATGAATATCTTTTCCTTTGCGTCTTCAGGCTTTAGAGCTCTAACTTCCTTCTTGAAAGTAGTTTTCAGATTTGGCTTCACTATTTTGCCAGTCACACGAAACACTCTAACTTCATTCATCTCATTTCACCACATCAAGCGCTTGACCTATTATAAATATTTCAGGGCCTGTCGTGAGGGATCCCGCAACTACATCCTTACTGTTTCCTATTAATCCAGTGGATACATAGGGTATTCCACAATTGACACTGCCCAGACTCACAGGAACCTTTAAAACATCTTCTAGAAGTTGTTGTTCATCATTCTTGATTAAAGGGTGAGTCAACACTCCTCTATTTGTTGCCAGGGCTAATGAACCAACGTAGGGCAACCCTGCGACTTCTCCTGGAACAACTTCCACACCTAAGGCATCAGATATAGTCTTAATGGTTTTGGACTTAAGCCTTGGATCACAAATGGCTCCATGATCATTTGCCAAAATTGTGTTTCCACAAGCTGTTCTCTTGGTATCAATGATTGTTAGATTGGAATCGCACGTCGCAGTCTTTATTGCTTCAATCTCTTTTTCGCGCACGTAATGGGGCAAGATGACCCCATTGGAGTTAGCGCAAACCAGAGCACCTACAACCACTGAGCCTCCTATCGTCGTTGTAGCCACAGAGACTCCTAACCACTCCTCAATTTTGTGAGTTTTCTCCTCTAATGTTTGGGGGGGAAATATTGCGATTTCACTGGTAGCGAGAGAGTAGACTCCAATGCTTGCACACCCACGAAGGCTCAGCAAGTATATTGCCAACCATTAATCTCCTAGGCCAAGAAAACCGTTACATTTCCCTCTTCGTCTTTTGCGGCACGAATCCGTAGCCTTCGAGGAGGTTTTTCGATTCCTCGATTCCAGATTTTCTCGTTGACTTCGTTGTCGATGATTATCCTGCCTCCCTCTTCCTCCCCTTCTTCATCTATCGTTAACTCGCCAACTTTCATATGTCTCTTAATGAAAGCCTTTATTATGCGCATAGCTTTTGGCGCCCGTTTCTTACGAGGTACATCCCATGCCCGTCGCAGAGGTATTGTGTAAATCCTTTCCTCAACAAATTCCTCTTCTTTCTCTTTTCGTGCGGACGGCTTCGGTTTCTCTTCTCTCTCCTCTTCTCCTTCGTCGAAGAGCTCTTCATCTTTTGCTTCTGCAATCTCGGTTTCTTCTAAATCTGCTTCTTGCGCTGTCGACTCCTCGCTTTTCTCGCCAGCTTCGTCTTCTTCCAAGAGATAATCCTCCATTATGCCCTAAGTTTAGTACGTCGCCAATGTTTACTCTTTGGATGTCTTCTAACTCGACCTTGAGTCTTAGCTACTACCCAAGTTGGAACAGGCTTTTTCTGTTTTCCAGCCTTTGCTAATCTACGTTTTTTCGCGGTTGGCTTGTTTCTAGCCAATTTTTATCTTCTCCTAATCTTGATGTCTCGTCGTTGAGACTGTAACTGCGCAAGTATCTTTTTCAGTTGGCCATCGGTAACTGGAATTTTGAGGCGTCCCGTTTGAGCAAGCTGTATGAGTTGCAGTTCTAACTGTTCTGCAAATTCAGGTTTTACCATCTTCAGGTTCGTGAGGCGTTGCCTCGCCTCTGTGGAAAGTATACGGCGTAGCAAAGCTTGCTTCTGAACTTGAACCTGTTGTTGCATCTGGGCTTGCTGCTGCTCTTGAGTGAGTCTTCGCTGTAGTTGCTTCATTCTTCTTTCGCGCAATGCATCGAGTTCTTCGTCTTGGCTCATAGTTCCTAAACCTTCCTAATACTTCGCAAGCTCGGGGATCGATTTCTCTAGCTCCTTCTTCAGTTCAGTCGCTATTGTGTCGAGTAATCTTCTTCCTTCGCTAGTTAGAACTCTACCTCGTCCTTTCAAGTTTTCGACGAGCCCTGCAGCTTCAAGTTGTTGAAAGAGTTTTCTAATGTTGCTCCCAGCACCTTTCCTTACATGCTCTTTCCGGACGCCACGATCTTTTCTTCCTCCATATTGGCCTCTCAGTCTTTCGATGCCGATGGGTCCTATCAAATAGGTCTTCCGCATGAGTGAAGCACACCGTGTGTACCACCAATTAGGATCTTGAGGTTGGCGTGATGTGAAGACTCCTGTCTTGACAAAAGGTGCCCAAGGGGGTGGAGAAACTTGGTCTATGTTATCTCTTATGTACTGGGCTAGCTTTTCTATGAAGGTTTGTGCGGGAACATCGTAAGGTGTTGGCATGGTTCTTACCTGCGACTATTTTCGTTCAAAAGATTCAGGAAGCTTCTTATAAAGGCTTACTTTGCAGTGAACTCTCGCTGTCTGTGTTTGTCCTATCTTTTGCTGCTATGTACTTATTGAAAGGTTGTTTGTGTCTTCAAGTAGTAG
>DAOWHM010000100.1 GCA_030641425.1 Candidatus Bathyarchaeota archaeon
ATTTCTTGACTCCTGGTCTCGCCTATGGTCCCGAAGAGCAGATGTGGATATATACAGCTGAAATTGTGACTGACCTTTACTCTGCAGGCATTTCCGGAGCCCAGCGGCTTCCTAATGGGAATACACTGATTTGTAGCGGACGAGATGGGTGGTTTTTTGAAGTCACCCCGGAAAAAGAAATCGTTTGGGAATACATAAACCCCTTTCCAGACGGGACAGGTAACAATGTGTTTAAGATTCGTCGCTATGGGCGGGATTTTCCAGGACTGCTGGGTCTTATACGTCCTCATGATGTAGCTATTTGTAACGTTACTGTTGACAAAACTACAATGATGCAAGGAGAAGAACTGTCAATAGTGTCAACAGTCGAAAATCAGGGTAGTTTCACTGAAACATTCAATGTGACAGTCTTCGCCAACACAACTCAGATCGGAAAGGAAACTGTCAGCAATCTAGGCAATGGCACAAATCGAGTTCTGAACTTTACATGGAATACTTCGGGAATCGCGGAAAGTAACTACACCATAAGCGTTTCAGCAGATGTTGTGGCAAATGAGACCGATACTTTAGACAACACATTCACCTACGGGGATGTTTACGTGGAGGTTCTGTCTCATGATGTTGCTGTTATTGATGTCACGATCTTCAAAACTGTAGTCGGGCAGGGGTACCTGACGTTTGTCAATTCAACCATTAAGAATCAGGGGGATTTCATTGAGATTACTAATGCAACATTATACGTCAACACAACTATAATTCAGGCAATTTCACAAATCATCTTAACAAGTGGAAACTCAATAATTATCAGTTTTACATGGAATACCACAAGCTTTTCTTATGGCAATTATACCGTAAGCATAGCACTAGATCCTGTTTTGAACGAATCAGACATAGATGACAACATTCTTGCTGCCTTTCAGGAAGTCTGCGTCACCATTCCAGGTGATGTAGATGCGGACCAGGATGTTGACATTTTTGACATAGTTTTGATTGCCGTCTGCTATGGCTCAGGGGAAGGAGACCCTGAATACATTGCTAACTGTGACATAGATGGTGATGATGATGTAGACATATTTGATATAGTAGCTGCAACAGGACACTATGGAGAAAACTGGTAGCAATCTGTTAGGGTCTTGTACATTGACGAACTACAACCTCAATTGGTCCTTGAGTTTAGTTTGGACTAGCATCTCAGTGGAGATGTCTCCCGCATTTTTCTATCACATGTTTCAACCATTGAAAACCTACTGAGTCACAAAAAACATCAAAAATACTCTGATTTACACTCAGCTTGTCGACCTTGGGATGACGAATTCACTACTAGAGTCGCTCACAACATTGAGGAAGACAAACAACTCATTGAGGCTGGATTCGATTATGTCACCGAAAGAGACGGTCCCAAGATCTACAGGAAACGCAAATGCATCTAAAAAGTGGGGAGGGTTCATTGAAAAGTGCGGGAGGTGGGATTTGAACCCACGAACCCCTACGGGATAGCCGGTCTGAGAGACGAAATGCTTAGCTCAGGCTGACCATAGTTCAGCAAGCCTATGATTTTTTCTTACAGCGTCAACATTTTTCCGATTTTTCTATGTATGCATGCTGTTCTCAAGTCATTCACAAGGTTCCACTGCCTTCCAACTTCCCACAGGTAGCTCGCTTCCTCCGTTGAGTAATAGGATATTCTAATGGCCTCTGAACCTATTTTCGCTTCATCCTGTATCGCTTGTCCTATCACGGCAAATGCTATATCTTCATTTTTCATGGCTAATTTCTTGATTCTTTGCATTTTCACCTCACCTCAGGGCTACGCCTTTGGCCATGCTTGGCAACCCCCGCTCACGTAGAGAGTGTATTGATATTGCTTGGGATAGATTAATCTTATTCAAAGATTTTTTGACTCTTCGAGCTCTTGTTACAACCTCTCAGAAGCATGTTTTCCTAGCGCATCTTATTCGAATTTCACGTGTATGCATGTTAAGAGTTGTTAGTTTATTGTATTTTGGATTCAAGATTAAGAAAAGTGTGTTTTCAACTTGGAGAGATTTTTGTTTAGGATGCGTGTTGGTCTCGGCTGACAGTATGAGAGTTCACATGCACGTGTCTTTCTCTTGAGCTTTTCCATAGATACTGGAAATAATCCTTTGCGAACGTAACTAAGCCTATATGGTTGCTCCAAACCACCAAGCTTGGTTTGTCTTCTTCTCCCAAGAGTAGTAGCACTTCCCCTCCATCGACAATTACTCCCCCACCAAACATGGTATCCCGTTCCCGCACATCCACCTCACTCACCAACCCCTCCAATCTTGGCTTCTCGGAAAGTTTTCCTGCAATCATAATCTGAACTTTCACACTACTCCACATCAACCCTTTCAGCAAAGGCATCGCTTCCTCTGTCAACCCTTCTGCAAAAGATGGAATTGCAATCATCACTTGACTCTGAGCTTTGCTCAACATCTCCGTCAACTTCGCTAAGACACTGGCTTTACCTCGCAGAATCCAAATATCTGGTTTCTCTCGAAGCTCTCTCTTCTCGTACAAGGGCTGCAACTCCCCAGTCACAGTTTGCTCCAACTTCTGCATCTTCTCTTCAAGCTTGCGTTTAGCTGCCTCAAAAGCTTCTATAGGAGGCTTCGCAAAATATCTAGCTGGGCGACCTCTTTCAATATCCATCCAGCCTTTCTGCTCCAAGCTATTCAACACCTCATAAACCTTCGAGAAAGGTACTCCCGCGCGTTCACTCACCTCACTAGCTTTCAATACTCCGCCTTTCACGAGGCTCAAGTACGCAGCTGACTCATAAGCGGTCAACCCTAACTCCCGCAGAACTTTCCTGGTTCCTTCATCAACTACTCTGCTCAACCCATCTTTCACCTTCGGTAACTTTGGAAAAACTTCAAATACAGATCTCCCTTAAAACGTTTTACAACTGACAGTGGTGAAACGAGACGCAAATAATCAAGCAAACCAAAAGCATATGTCCGGAATGTTTCAACGTCTTAGAAGCCACGATATACCAGAAAGATAATAAAGTATACATGGAAAAAACCTGCCCAGAACACGGCAAATACAACGAGCTCTACTGGAGCGACTACGATCAATACCAACGAGCTGAAAAATACCGAAAGGAAGGAGAAGGTCTAGACAACCCCCACACTGAAACTGCTAAAGGTTGCCCACAAGACTGTGGAATCTGCCCAAACCACCGAAGCCACACAGGCCTAGCTATAATCGATATCACTAACCGATGTAATCTCAAATGTCCAGTATGCTTCGCTAACGCGGCAGCAGCAGGATACGTCTACGAACCCACAAAACAACAGATCCGCGAGATGCTCAAAAACCTGCGACGGAATAGTCCAGTTCCCGCTTCAGCCCTTCAATTCAGCGGCGGTGAACCCACCATACGAGAGGACCTCCCAGAACTCATTAAGATGGCCAAGGACCTAGGATTCCGTCATGTAGAAGTCAACACCAACGGTATCCGTCTCGCCCAAAGCGTGGACTATTGCAGAAGCCTAGACGAAGCAGGCGTGAGTACAGTCTACCTACAATTCGACGGTTTAACAAAAGAAGTCTACCAGTTCACAAGGGGAGTTGATCTCCTCGACAAGAAGATGAAAGCCATCGAAAACTGCAGAGAAGCCGGCTTAGACAGCATAGTCCTAGTAGTAACCCTAGTAAAAGGAGTGAACGATACTCAAATAGGCGACATAATCCGCTTCGCAATTGAAAACTTTGATGTTATCCGATGCATAAATGTTCAGCCAGTAAGCCTCTGTGGACGTTTACCTGAAGAAGAAAGGGAGAAGATGCGCATAACGATACCTGACTTCATGCGGCTCTGTGAAGAACAAACAGACGGGGAATTGAAGGTCGACGACTTCTATCCA
>DAOWHM010000121.1 GCA_030641425.1 Candidatus Bathyarchaeota archaeon
GTAGAAAGCCGCTACTTTTAGGTTGCTTAGGGGTTTGGAGATTTTTTGTTTGAGATTCTTTGTTCCTATATCCTCTACTAGAACTTGTAGGTAATGTTTCACTTCTTTGCTCCCTTCAAATTCTTTCCCAGCATTGGATAAGATTCTGTTTACCCTTGCTTTGAGTTGTTTATCAGCTTTCAACATGGCATTTGTCATGGCAAGAGATTCAAAACAGCCTGTACATAACGTAACTATATCTAGGTTGGCTTCTTCGGCTAGGCAAATGTTGTACGCAGCTATGGATAGGCTGGTTTCTAAATCTATGGACTGCACTGGTGGAGGGGCGCAGCACGTCATGTCAGCTAGGTCAACAAGCTCTATTCCCAGCTTGGCTAGAGCCTTCCTTGCCGACACCTCGTAGTTTGGCTGACGAGCAGGTATGGTACAACCCAAGAAAAGAGCATAGCTTGTCATGTTGCTTCCTCCTTCTTTTGTTGCAGTTTATCAAATCCAGTGGCGGAGAGAATCTTTCTGAGCGCATTCACGCCCGTTGGTTGAAGTGGCGGTAAACCGAGAGTAGGTCTTTTTGTTTCTACGAATTTGGAAACCTTGACCACGCGGGCATCATTCAAGATGGCGGATGCAAACTCTGAAAAAATGTTTGGGATGTAACCTTCCTTGACAGCAATATTTCTTAGCGCGTAGATCACGTTAGCTATTTCAACTTTTTGTGGACATCTTTCCTGACAGTTATAGCACGAGCAGCATAGCCATATGGCGTCGCCTGAAATCACTTCGTCCTTTTCTCCTGAGAGTGTTAGTTTGATGACCTCTCTAGGGTTGAAACGCGGGGTGATTTTAGCCACTGGACAACTGCTGGCACAGGTTCCACACTGATAGCATAGATTTATGGTTTCTCCGCCTAAGCGACTGGAAATTACATCAGAGAATGCTAGGTTGGTTGTTTTTTCGTCTTTTCCATGCTTCATTTATAATTTCACGCTCCTCTTTAAGAGTCTCCCATTGTTGGCAGTGGGCCTAACTTTTCTAATCGTTCAGTCATCGTTTGCGCAGCCGCAGCAAACTTGTCTCCTTCAATGAATACCATGTTGAACATCTCCAACCTCTCTGGCTCTATACCATATTCCTTCATCAATATTCTGGTAAGTTCCACCTTATTTTCAGCCTTCTGGCTACCGACTTCGTAGTGGCAGCCGTCACTTTTGCATCCCACAACCATCACTCCTTGGGCACCCGCTTTAAAAGCCTCTAGAAATTGGTGAACTTGCAGAATTCCCGTGCAAGGAACTTTCATGACTCTTACGTTAGCTGGATACTGCATCATAGCCATACCCGAAGAGTCTACGGCCGTGTGACCGCATTCTGAACAGCAGATGGCTAGAACCAAAGGCTTCGATGTTCCATTTATGGACATAAGTGCCTTCATCTGGGCCAGCATCTGGTTTGGTCTCGAATGCCTAAGCTCAATAGCGTTGAGAGGACATGTTCCCACGCAAACACCACATCCTTCACACAGGAGATCGGATATTCTAGCAACAAAATGTTCTTCAGTTGTTGGCTCCAAACTTATCGCGCCATAAGGACAAGTGACGGGGCAGAACTCACAGTCACCGCAATATTCTTCGTTGATTACAGCGGTTCTTTGATCTTTAACTATCTTGCCGGTGGTTAAGAACTTCACAGCCTTTATAGCAGCTGAGTGAGCGTGTAGAGAAGTCGTCGGCGCATCCTTCGGAAAGGTTGCTCCTCCGCAGAGGTATATCCCTCTTAGCTTGGTCTCTGTCGGCCTCAGTTTGGCATTGTACTCCTTGAAGAAGCCGTCTTCATCCAACTCGAGGCCCAGAATCTCGGCAAGCCCCTTGGTGTCTTCAGCTGGCACCATGGCTGGAGCCAACACAACTAGGTCTGCGTCTAATTCTAGGATTTTTCTCAGAAGAGCATCCTCAACGTCGACAATTAACCTACCCGTCTCGGTGTCCCGTGAGATTTCAGTTGGTCTACCCTTAATGAATTTGATTCCCATCTCCCTTGCTCGTTCATAGTAATCTTCGTGCTCCCTTCCGGTGGTTCTTATGTCTATGTAGCATATACTAATGTCTGTGTCGGGATACGCTGATTTGATCAATGTGGCATGTTTTAGGGAGATCATGCAGCAGATGCTTGAGCAGTATGGATTGTAGCGTCTGTCTCGCGAACCGACGCATTGCACAAAAACAATCTTCTTAGCGGGTTTGCGGTCTGAAGGTCTAATAATCACGCCGCCTGTGGGGCCGAAGCCGTCAATCATTCTGGCGAGCTCAAGATTGGTCATAACATCCGGGTAGTCGTCGTAGTGATACTCCTTTATGATGCTGGAATCGAACTCCCGGAAACCCGTGGCAACTATTATACTGCCCACGTTTAGGGTTATCTGCTCACTTTTCTGGTCCAGTTCGATGGCGTCGGTGGGACAAACTTCAACGCATTTTGCACAGTCGTGGAATTTGCAGACGCTTTCGTCGATGACGTAGACGGGCGGGTGAACGTTCGGAATGTTCATGTAGATGGCTTTGCGTGTTTTCAGTTTTGCATTGTATTCATCTGGCACTTCTACGGGGCAAATGGCTGTGCACAGGTCGCATCGAACACATTTAAGCTCGTTGACGTATCTCGGTTTCTTCTCTATTGTGACCTTGTAGTTTCCTGGAACTCCTTCAACGGCCGCGACTTTTGAATTGGTCAGTATGTCCATGTTGGGAATCTCGCTGAAACCGGAACGATATATACACTTTCGAGAGGTGTGAGTGATGGTTTTCACATCTGAAGCTGGAGACTCTATGCAGATGGCACAGTCATCTGTTGGGAAGAATCGGCCCGCGCGAGTAGCCAAGCCTCCGAGAAACGGTGCCTTTTCAACCAGATGCACTTCGAATCCCAAATCCGCCAAATCTACAGCTGTCTGCATGCCGGCTATGCCTCCGCCTATGACCAAGGCAGATTTGAGGACTGAAAACTCAAGTTTCTCTAAGGGTTCAAGAAGCTTGGCACGTTCGATTGCAGCAAGAAGCATGGCTTTGGCTTTTTCAGTGGCTTCCGAGGGTGTTTTCCGATGAGGCCACGCACAGTGGTCTTTTAGGTCGATGACTTCCACCAGATAAGGATTGAGACCTGCGTTTTCAACTGCTTGAACGATGTTAACCTCGCTTAGCTTTGGGAGACTCTCTGCAACAACGACTCTGTTTATCTTTCCATCTTTAATAGCATCAACGATGAATTGTAATCCTTTGCCACGCCAAAACTCACTGCTTCTACCGGCAAGAACCACGCCTGAAACTTTTTTCACATAATCGGTTAGAGCATTGAAGTCCAAGATTTCAGATAGCTGTTTTCCACAATCAGACAGGAATACTCCAACTTTAACTTGGTCCATTTTAATCCCTCACCTTCTCATCGTTTTTATCAGTTGTTTTTCGTTATCGTAAATCTTGACTTCCAAGGGCATCTCACCAATAGCAAAATGAGTGGCGCAAGCAAAGCATGGATCGTAGGCTCTGAAGGCCATCTCCACCATGTTCAGCAGTCCATCGGTGACTTTGCCATTGTGTATAAGGCCTTTCGCAGCGTTCTTTATGGACATGCAAATGCCCGGGGTGTTGTGGGTTGTAGCCACTACCAGGTTGACTTTCTTGGCTAAGGCTTTTTCATCCAGCCAATAGTGGTGAATCAAGGTGCCCCTAGCAGCCTCGACTATTCCAACTCCTTCGCCGGGCTTTCCAGGTTTGTTCTTGATATCTTTACTTGTTATTTCCTTATCTGTGACCAATTCTAATGTTCGTTCGGTTGCGTACATAAGCTCTATCAGTCGAGCCCAGTGGAAAGCCAAGGTGGCGTGAACGGGTTTTCCACCGAGAATCTTGTACATCCTCTCGTACTCTTCCTGTGCTAAGGGTGTTGTCATGCCTTCTGCGGCGTTCAGTCTTCCAAGGGGGCCAACTCTGTAGATGCCGCTGTCAGATCCCGCCACTAAGCCTTTCCATCCAATCTTTTTGAGATAGGGTAGTTTGACGTAGGTCCATGGTTCAACGTGTTCTTCGATGATGTCCAAGTATTCTGAAGAGGCAAACTTCACGAACTCCTTTCCTTCTGGATCAACTACTCGGATATCGCCGTCGTAGAAGTTCACTTTGTTGTTTTTGTCAACTGTTCCCATGTAATAGGTCTTTAGAGTGTAAGGTTCGCTCTTGATCAAGTTTACGTAGTCAACGTTTTTGAGAACCACATCGTCGAAGATTTTCAGAGAAAACTTTGCGAACTCGACGCAACTTCTAACCATTTTTTCGATTTCCTGCCTCTCCTCCTCAGACAAAAACTTCGCGATCCCGCCGGGTATACATGCGCTGACGGGATGCGTTGGTCTACCTCCGAGTATGCCTGTGATTTTCTGTCCATAGGCTCTGTGTTTAATCACTTCTTTAGCAATATCCAAGCCGACCTTCTCTATCACTCCAAGAATGTTTCTTTTCGCGGGGGGAGCATCTGGTCCCACAATGAAGTCTGGTCCTCCTAAGAAGTAGAAGTGAAGTATGTGATCGTAGATAATATAGCCACAATACTCCAGTTCTCTCAATTTCTTAGCCGTTTCCGTCGGTTCAACATTGAATGCTGCGTCTACAGCCTTTGCACCCGCCATATGGTGTGCAACTGGGCAGACGCCGCAGATTCTGGTGGTTATTATGGGCAAGTCTTCGGCTCTTCTTCCTTCGCAGAACCGTTCAAACCCTCTTAGTTCTGGGACTTGGAAGTAAGCGTTTTCCACGTTTCCCTCATCGTTGAGGAATATGGTGATTTTTCCGTGGCCTTCCAGCCTTGTGATCGGGTTTATAACTATTTCTTTCATTTAATCACCTTCCTTCGAAGAATAGAATTAGCCAGAGAATACTTGTAGAAAGTTCCTATCGGATCCACAACCTGATCGATGACTTCTGGACTAGTGGCAATGGATGCAAGTGCGCTGATCGCAGCAGCACCTTGATCTGTTACGCCTGGGCCTGGACCATCGCAACCTGTGCAAGGCATGTTTACCTTTGGACATTGGGCACCACAGCCTGCTCGTGTGGCTGGGCCCATGCATATTACTTCTTGATCCCAAAAACACGTTTTAAAATCATCTTCGATTTCGTAAATCCTTTTTATTTCTGAAAGTTGTCTGTTCCTTTTCTCTCTTGGGCATTCATCGCAAATTGACTTGTTTGGCAAGAGGCTTGATCCCTTCGGAGGCAACTTATTGTTGAATATTGCCTCGACAGCTTGAATTATGTAAGGAATTGGTGGTGGACAACCTGAAAGAAAATAGTCGACATCTACGGTTTGGGCTAGAGTTTTTACGGTGTCATAAAATTCAGGTAGTTTCAACTCTCCTTCTTTGACTTTAACTAACGTTTTCGGTGTTACTGATTCCGGGTTTTTGGTTGAGGGCGTTTCAAAATATGCTCTTTCAAACACGGTTTCTTTGTTCCATAGATTTGCAAGGCCTTTGACACATCCATCACAAGCACAGGAGCCAAAAGCTACGAGAACTTTGGATTTTTTTCTCATGAGCTTGGCCATGTGCTCATTCTCTTCGGTTCTTATTGCACCGTTGAAGAAACAGACATCTATGTATTTGTCTGGGAACGCCTCTACGTCTTTGTATTTAATATCTATAGCCACTGGCCAGAAGACTATGTCTGCCTTTGCAACAACATCTAAGATTTTTTCGTTTATGTCCAGCACGGCTATTTCGCAGCCTCCACAACTGGCGGCCCAATAGAAGGCAAATTTCAGTTTTTCCATACTACCACCCATTTTGTAAGACATTTTTTTCTTAAGGGAAAGAATAGTTACATACAACTTCTTAAACTTAAGCTTAACGCGTGATTTTTCTTATAGGAATAATAAAAAAACATTTTTGTAGCTCCACAGTGTTTTGTTAAGTTTAA
>DAOWHM010000050.1 GCA_030641425.1 Candidatus Bathyarchaeota archaeon
GAAGGGATGTCCTGCACCGAAGAGATGTAAAGGTCTCTGTGGTGGCAGATTCATCTTTGTGGTCATAATCATGTCCACTAATGTGTCGAAGTTGTATTGTTCCATTATGGTTGTAGGGCTTCCTAATGCGTGGATTTGAAAGGGTAGTTCTCCAACTTTTCTGGCTGAATGAGCGACTAACTTGAGGTGTTGTCCTCCTTGCACTGGGGCAACCCACAAAATGTCATTTCGAGTTTTGGTCTCTTCTAGTTGCTTGGCGCGTCTTATCGTTTCTTCGACGGTTCGACGCGCATATTCTTCTTTTGTGTTCCAGCTTGTCGGTATGTCTAGGATTGTGGCGATATCTGAGGAGATACCCTCTTGAAACTCGACAATCTCTTCTGGATGGACATCAACTTTGCCATAAACGAGAATCTGATAGGCTCCGGAATCTGTCATGATAACGCCATCAAAGTCGAGTAGATTATGTACCCCCTTTTCAACTGCATCTCCTGCATCCTGTTTCGATAGGATGTAAGCGTTTGTTATCAGTGCTTCGCATCCAAATTCCTCACTTAAGCACCTTGGAGAAATTGATTGAACCGCTGGGTTGACTACAGGAAGGAAAAGAGGAGTTTCAACATTTCCGCTCTTAGTCTCTAATCTCCCTAACCTTGCAAGTAAATCTCTATTACGTATTTCAAAGCTCATTGAATGCCCTTCAAGTACGCTTTAATATTCCAATCGTATCTCATTAATTAAGTTCACACAGAAGGAAAACTGAAACATGGTCTGCGTTGTTTCAATGCAAGAAAAACCCAAACTGAAAGACCCTATCCTAATTGAAGGGTTACCAGGCATAGGCTTTGTTGCCAACATTGCCACATTACATATTATCCGCGAATTGAAAGCTACTCGATTCGCTGAGATCAACTGCTCATCCTTTCAAGATTTTGCTGTCAGCGCAGAAGATGGTGGACTTCGATATCCTACCAACCAACTTTACTACTATAAGGGCAAAGGAGAAGAACGAGATCTAATAGTTCTTTACGGAAACACCCAAGCTTTGACGACTACAGGACAATATGAACTCTGCGGGTGTATCTTAGATGTTGCTGAAGAATTTGACTGTAACTTCGTAGTGACCCTCGGAGGATTGAAAAGAGACCAGAAAGTGGATGATCCTAAACTGTATTTTGCTGCTACGGACAAAAAAATGGCAAATCGACTATTAAATGTAGGTGCTGAAGTGATAAATGGTCAAATATTTGGAGTTGCCGGTCTTCTTGTAGGCATTGGAGGATTGAGAGGTTTTCGTGGCTTCTGCTTGTTGGCTGAGACATTAGGTCTATACCCTGATGAAGTTGCAGCTCAGAAGACTCTGAATGTTATCAGTCAAATGTTTAATTTAAAAATTAACTTTCAGAACTTCGATGAAACAGTTGAAGAAACACAGAGTTTATTGGAGACTTTTGGATTACTGGAACAGAGGACGCAGATGGGAAGAGAACTTGAACCCAAATCCAGAATGATCGTGTGACACGAAAAAGCAAGTTGGAGAAGCCCTACCTCCCACAAGTTCGACTCTGATTTGCATGAATGCATTAATGGCGAGTGCAGGATGCTTCTTTGCGCCCTTACGTTTTCCTTTCACTCATGAACAGGTTGAATATTTTATGAACCCGTTCTGCTGCAGGGCCTGTTCCTTCTACAACACCTTTCTCTGTAACCTTGACTTTCTCCATCACCCAAATGAAGCCTTGACCTTCGTAGAGTTTAACCATTGTTGGAAATACTTTCTCTAAGCGTTCAGCGAGGGCCCTTAAGTCGAATGGTTTCTCAACTGCAAAAATATTCGCGACGACGTTTCCGCTTAACACAACCTTGTGAAATTTTTTCCCCTCCTCGTCCTTTGCTTCTGATAGACAAAGGCTCATTGTATCAGGGTTTATTCCGACTAGAGTTCCGCTGTATGATTTTCCATCTGTGGTCGCAGCTGTTACTTTCTTATCGAGAAGGGCTGCAACTTCGTTGAAGAATCTTCTTTGTGCTGCTGACATTCCTGTTCAACCTTTTCAGTATAGTGTTGATATAACTGGGATTGCCCTTTTAGGATTTTTGATACTCTTGAGTTTCCTCGCAGTTTCTGCGAATCTCATGTTCTTGTTTTTGCAAGACTATGGTATGCGGAGGGACATCTCGAGATATTACAACGTTGGGTCCTATCCAGCAATTGTTGGCAACTTTCACTCCAGGCATGAACAACGTGTTTATTCCAGTCTTGACATCGTCCCCGAGGATCACACCGAATTTCTTTCGGCCACTATCTAATATCTTGTTTTTGATTTTCACCTTAACTGACTTGCCATCGAAGCGGTAGTTTGCGATTATGGTTCCTGCGCCAAAGTTGCAGTTCTCTCCAATGATACTGTCACCGACGTAGGATAGGTGGCCAATGTGCGTCTTGTCCATAACGATGCTGTTCTTTATTTCGCAAGCATTCCCAATTCTAACTTGCTGTCCGACGCTTGTGTAGGAACGGATATAACAGTTTGGGCCTATGTCACTATCTCTGCCAATGAAAACGGGACCCTCGATGTAGGTTCCAGAACGTATTCTAGCGCCTTCTTCAATAACCACCGCACCTATCAAATGGGTTCCATCTTCAATTAATCCTTCCCTTTGAGGTCTTACCTTTTCAAGGATCCAGCGGTTGGCTTCGAATAGATCCCACAGTAATCCCACATCAAATAACTCGTTACTAGGAAGTTTAGCTGCGACAATCTTGTGACCTTCTTCTAGAAGAAGGGAGAGAGAATCAGTTATCTCTAGTTCGCCCCTTGGCGATTCTTTTGTTCGCTCAATAGCTTCGAAGATCTCATCTGAGAGCACGTAGATTCCTGCATTCGCGAGGTTTGTTGGGGCTTCTTCTCGACTAGGTTTTTCAATGATACCTTTTACACAGAAACCTTCGAGTTCTACAATGCCATAGTGTTCCGGGTTTTTGACTGGAACTACACCCATCGTGATCAGAGGTTCTTCCTTCTCATGTGTTTCGAGGACTTTCTTCACTGCTCCGGGCGTGGTTAGCCAGTCGCCATAACTTAAGAAGAAGTTCTTATCCACGTAGGGCTCAGCGGATCTTGTTGCGTCTGCGGTTCCTCTGAGTTGCTCCTGAATTGTATATGTAAACTTCATCTCGTATTTGGAACCGTCTCCTAAGTATTGTTGAAGTTGTTCTGACCTGTAGTTGACTACGAAAATTACTTCATTTATTCCAGCTTCTTTAATTGAGGCTAGTACGTGGTTGATGATGGGTTTTCCGCCTACTGGAATTAGATGTTTTGGACGTGAAAGCGTGATAGGGTGCAGACGGGTTCCTTTTCCTGCCGCCAGAACTACTCCTTTCATTAGTTTGCCTCCTTAATGAGTTTCTCAATTAGTTTTACAGCCTTTATCATAATGTTCTTCACGTCTGTTTGGGTTTCTGCCTCTACTGTGAGTCGTATGAGAGACTCAGTTCCAGAAGGTCTCAGAAGGAGCCACCCTCCCTCCATAGTCAGGCGCAAGCCATCAATCTTCGATTGTTCTTCCACCTGATGGAAGATTTCCGGAAGGGTTTTGTAGGCTTCTATGAGCACCTTGGACTTCAGATGGTTCGGACAAAATATATTCTGCCTCATCAAAGGATATCTTGGCGCTTTAGAAACAAATTGGAATAAGCTTGTGTCAATGTCTTCCAGAGCTTTTAGAAGTAGAATTGATGAGAGAATACCGTCAGGGCAGTAGTGAAAATCTGGATGGATCCAAGCACCACAAGGTTCTCCTCCAAAAGCAGCATCATGTTCTCTCATTGCTTCGGCGATACTTACATCCCCCACTTTAGTTCTGACCACTTTTCCTCCTTCAGCTTCAATCATTTTTTCAACGCACATCGACGCTTCTACATGTGTTACCATGATTTTGCGATTCCCCTTTCTTATGGCATGAGCAGCGTAGGAAGCAAAGGTCTGATCTGATGATGTTACGTGTCCCTTCTCGTCTATGACAATCATTCTGTCTCCGTCTCCATCATAGGCTATTCCTAAGTCTGCTTCCATCTCCTTAACCACGCTGCAGAGAGGCTTGAGAGACTCTTCGTTAGTTTCAGCCCCTCTCCCAGGAAAATAACCATCTGGCTGAGCATTTAGCACTAAGGTATTGCAGTTCAGTTGCCGGAATATTCGGGGTGCCAGTTGGCTAGTGGCTCCATTCCCAAGATCTAAGACTACTTTCCATGGCTTTTCAAGCGTGATCTTCCTTGTTATCATTTCGACATATTGATCTGTTTTATCAACTGACAGAGTTCTTCCCATATTCTGCCAGGATGAACACTGGAATTCTCTTTTATCGATTAGTTGTTCCATTTTGGTCTGTTGGATCCGATTATACGCGGTTGTATCTGGATTGTAAAGCTTTAAACCATTGTATTCGGGGGGATTGTGACTTGCTGTTATCATCACACCGGCAGCTGCCTCTGTTTGTTTTGTGAGGTAAGCTAGAACTGGTGTTGGGATCACACTTTGCTGAAGAGCTGTTGCTCCACAGCTTGTTATACCAGCTATCAAAGCATGTTCTAACATAGGGGACGTAGTGCGAGTATCCCTTGCGACTAAAATCCTATCTGCCTCTGTGAAAGATGCTAGAGCTTGCCCAACCTTTAGGACTAGTTGTGGTGTGATCATAGTGCTAACTCTGCCCCTTATTCCACTGGTTCCGAAGAGCTTAGTCAAGCATTTCCCTAGCTTTTGATGTTTGCTTTCGAGGTTTATAGTGTTTACGTGTAATTCCACGCGTTCACAAAATTCTTGATCATCACTCGTTTAGACTGTCAACTTATCTCTGACAGACGATCAAACATTCTGTCTTAACTGAGACAAAGGCAATAACTATGATGAAGGTTCGAAAGTTTCAGCATACCGATGCAAAACAATATGTATGCATCAGCC
>DAOWHM010000132.1 GCA_030641425.1 Candidatus Bathyarchaeota archaeon
GAGAGAGGAGATCTCAGAGATCAACGCGAAGTTAGCCAACGAGGCTCTACGCGTGCTGGGAATAGCTTACAAGGAGTTACCTGACACCCTAGACGATTTCACAGAGGATGTGGAGACTAATTTAGTCTTCGTGGGTCTAATGGGAATGATCGATCCACCAAGGGAAGAGGTTAAAGAAGCTAACAGCTTGTGCGAACAAGCTGGTATAAAGACTGTTATGATCACTGGAGACCACAAACTCACTGCCATGGCTGTGGCGGAGGAGCTAGGCATGCTAAAGGAAGGAAGCTTCGCCTTGACTGGGATCGAGCTATACGAGATGAGTGACGAAGAGTTTGAGGAGGTCGTGTAAGACGTGGCTGTCTACGCTAGGGTTTCTCCGGAACACAAGATCCGAGTAGTTCAAGCATTGAAGAAGAGGGGACATGTCGTGGCCATGACCGGCGATGGTGTAAACGATGCCCCGGCCCTCAAGAATGCTGACATTGGAATAGCCATGGGCATAGCTGGAACTGACGTGACTAGAGAAGCGTCCGACATGGTGTTGGCAGACGATAATTTTGCCACCATCGTCAATGCTGTGGAAGGAGGGCGGATCATCTACGATAACATCCGTAAGTTTATTCGTTTCCTGCTTGCCTGTAACTTCGCTGAGCTTCTCTTTGTAGCCACGTTTGCTCTAGCCGGTTTGCCCCTGCCTCTTCTCCCCACCATGATCCTATGGATAAACTTGGTTACGGATGGAGGACCTGCAGTGGCTTTGAGCATGGATCCATCTGCTGAGGATGTGATGCAGCGTTCTCCTCGCAATCCGAGGGAGGGGATCCTGCATGGAATGTTGGTTTTCATTATTGCTTCCACTCTGCTGAATTTTGCTGGAGAAGTGTTTGTGTTTTCTTGGGAATATTTCATAGTTGGGGGGTCATTGGAGAAGGCGAGAACCATGACTTTTATGTATGTAGCGGTGTTCGAATTAATTGTTGTTTGGAACTGTCGGTCCGAGAGGCATAACGCGTTTAAAGTGGGATTCCTTTCTAATAAATTTCTGCTCGTCGCCGTGGTCGCGTCTTTCCTGTTGACGGCTTCTCTGTGTTACGTACCTATATTCCAGCTCATGTTTCGCACAGTCTCATTAAACCTATACGATTGGATTTTGATTCTTGCTACATCTAGTCTAGGATTCGCGGTATTGCCAGAAATCTTCATGAGAAAAAGGAGATCGCGCGTGTGAAAACAAACGGTATTGGAGAAAAAATTCTTGTCGCGGTTGTTCTTGGCGCCAACATCTTCGGTATCGTCTACTTCTTATGGCGCTCGCTTGAAAGTCTGCAAATAAGCGCCATATTCGCATTGGTTATCTTGTCCATCCTTGTCTTGCCCTATAAGTCTAAGCTTTTAAGGAGAAAGAAGAGTAAATGACAATATTGCCCAAATATCTCCTTTACCGAAATCTGACACTATCTACGACCAAAGGAGAAAAAAACGCGCGCGAATGAAAAACTAAAGACGGAGGAAAGCAGAGTACGTCTAAACACTTCAAAAAAGCTGTTTGCATCGTAGAGGACCCCGATAAGATCCGGTTATTCGCCGACTTTACGCGAGGGGAAATTCTGCAGTTGCTGGGTGAGCAACCTATGACAGAAGCTCAACTCTCCAAGGAACTAGGTCTGACAAGAGCCGCGGTCGGCTACCACCTCAACCTTTTGATGAAAGCTCAACTCATCTACTTGGAACATGTTGAACCTGAGAAACATGGCATCCTACAAAAATTCTACAGTCCAATAGCCGCGTTCTTCATAGTAGACTGCGACAGCATACCAGACGATGTAAAGAGGTACTTCATACAGATGCAGATAATATATTTAAGAGGAATGTTTATCGCCTTCCAACTGCACAATCGCTTCTCCGGCGTCTCACCAACGACGCTCGAAAGGCTGGCTGTGAAGATGCTGAAGCAACTTGAGAAGACTGGTCGAAAACACACAGAAGAAGAGCCTGTAGAAAATGCTGAAACACTAAAAGTGAAGATATACGCCGAAACCCTAGAAACCCTTACAAAACAAGATGAGTGGCGCGCTCTGTTCAAAGAGTCAGATGAACACAGGATGTAGAAACACTGCTTATTGATAGTTTCGGAACAGCATGACTATATCCAACATGTCTCATTGTTCCAATATTACGTGTGTTCTCCCACTCTTTCTTTGAAGTATTAATCGTCTCCGTTCTGCTAAGGGTCCCCTCTTCGTTCTTGAAATTTCACCAAACCTAGTAGCTCTAATTATTCTTAGCAACAAGAGCAACTCCGAAGAAAATGAGAAACCCACCTGCAATCGTCATCCAAGTCATCACCTCTCCAACTAGCACAACTGCAAACACTGCTGTAACCAAAGGCTCTGCAAAAAGGAATGAACTAGTTATTGTTGCTCCAACCCGCTTCAGCACATAGAACCAAATGTAATATCCAAGCATGGAGCAGGTAAGGGACAGAAAAAGAATTGTCAACCAGCCATTGACGCTTAGAAATAAGATCTGCTGAAAAGAGTTCTCAGCTATCGACATCGGAACCAAACACAATCCTCCTAAGAGAGTTATGTAGGTTACAGCAAGATAGGGTTCGTACTTGCCAACTATCTTCTTTCCAAGGAGTGTATACAAGGTCCACAAGAAAGGTGTAAATAGTAGGAGTAGACTGCCAACAAGGAATTCAGAATCTCCATAAAAGCTTAAAGATCCCCCGGCAATGACAATTGAAGTGCCTATTACTGCTGTTCCAATCCCGGCAATGTGTCTCTTTCTCAATTGTTCCTTGAAAACAACTGCTGAAAAGATAGCGATGAGAATGGGTGACAGAAGGCAGACGAATATCGCGGCTATTGCAGCTCCTGCCATTTTGATGCCAGTATATTGAGCGGCAAAGAAAAATGTAACTCCTGAAAGAGCCAAAAGTACGAACAGTGGTAGATCCCTCTTATCTATTGACTGGCTAGGTACAGAGTCGTGTTTTCTAACTTTGCGGTATATGAGAATGATGAGGAATAGAGCTCCGGCAATGAGGAAACGAAAAGTCGCCAACGCCACAGGAGTTAACCCTTCACGAAGCGCTATTTTCACGACTACAAAGGAACTCCCCCAAAAGACAATCAAGACTAACATTAAAAATGTGTTGAAGAACCCTATAGTTCTAAGGGTCATATTGGATACTTCCACAATGAACTCTATTAAGAGTTGCACCTAAACGGGTTTGGAGTCAAAAGAGAAGATTCTCTGTTCTTCCCGACCTTTCAAAGCGAAGCATCAACTCCTGTAGAACGTCATAAAAAGTGTGGCGTGACGTTGGTAAATGCTTAACAATCGAAATACTTGGGTATAGGGTGAAAAGAAGAGCCTCGTAGTTATTCGCTACTCCTTTAATCCCTGTTTGATCAAGTCACTATTTCTCTTAGCATCCCTTTTTTGTGGGCGTTGACTATCTCTAATGCTA
>DAOWHM010000019.1 GCA_030641425.1 Candidatus Bathyarchaeota archaeon
CGATCTTGAGTTCTTAAGAGAACAAGATTAGTGGGATAGAAATAGTGTCCAAGTAGGTCTTTGCTGCGTAGTGACTCTTCCTCTGAATCGACTGGACGAGTAACATGTAAACGAGTGAAAATCACTCTATCCCCAAATTTCTCTTCCACGGAAGTAGCCAACTCGGTGAACATTGGTTTCTGTCTTTCGCATGCAGAACACCCATCTCGAGTAATAGCCACAACATAGACTTTGCCTATGTCAGGAGCTAAATAATCCAGAACGCGTTGTTCAGTTTTTGAAATCTCGCTCTCTAGATTTACAAATTCAATTTTGCTGAATGGCATGGAGCTTTATCAATTAGAAAGGGTATTTAAACAGTTTGAGAGTGTGAGGATCTCCAGCTGGACGCTGCCTGGGGATTAAGGCTTCATTGGCGAATATTGCTTTTTAACTCTTCAAGCCGTATTTTTTTTGTGGGGTGGGTGGGGGAGGTGGGTGGAATCATCAAAAATGTCAATATTCTTTTCGCTTTGCAGCATACTATGCGTTTGCTTATCTGACCATTCTCTTAATCTGCTGGGAACTCACTGCTCGCCGAAAAGCCTTCCTACGCTGCATCTCTTTGTACTCTCTGTAGGATATTTTTGAATAAGGATAGATCTCCTTGAATCTCTTATATGTCAGTCTAATGTCGGTTTCCCAAGAATCACCGAATTCTCCCCTCGTCATTGTTGGAATATGAGCCCTTATAGGTGGAAGATTCGACTTGAATCTACTCCTAGAATCTGTCTTTGTTATTTGTTTTGCAATTTCCCGCAGTAGAGCTAGCACCATCACCACAAGTACTATGCCTAGAATGGACCAGATAAGGAGGTTGGGTGAGATGATCATACCACAACCTTTCATCAATCGCCTTTCTCAGATGCGTCCTTTCCTTAGCTTTCACTGGGAGTATTGGTGTACCTTCAAGTCCAAGTACATTGAGAATGTCTGCAGACGACGGAACTACGATCTTTGTCTGTTGAGCGAAGGTGTCTCGAATAACGTCTAACTTTTTATTTACTTGCGCATTCTTCTCGAAGTATTTGTTTGCAGCTTCAGATACCACCTTCACTGCTCCGGCTTGTGCTTGAGAGACAAGTTCAACTGCCCTAGCTTCTCCTTCCGCTTCTAGGATGGCTGCCTGCTTTTCTCCAATGGCTCTAAGAATAATGGCCTCCTTATCTTGAGCAGCAGCCTCTTTCCTTCCTGTGGCTAGAAGACGTATCTGTCTCCTCTCTTGCTCTGCTGTTTTCTGCTTATGCATCGCTTGCTGAATATCCTTAGGCGGGTCTATTCTCTGAAGTTCGATCCTGTTGACTTTTGTTCCCCATTTATCAGTTGCTTCGTCAAGCACTTTTCTGAGTTCCAAGTTTATCTTTTCCCTTGATGTCAAACAGATGTCAAGGGACATTTCACCAATAATGTTACGCAAGGTTGTCTGTGCCAGCTTAACAATTGCAAGTTCGAAATCCTCTATTTCATAGAGAGCTCGTGTTGGATCAACCACTTGATAGTAGATGACTGCGTCGATTGTGACTACTACGTTGTCTTCAGTGATGATTTCTTGTGGTGGTACATCTATTACTTGTTCCCTCATGTTCACTCTTAGGATTCTTCGGGCAAAGGGAGTAACATATCTCAGCCCTGGACCAACGGTCTTTTCGTATGCATGCCATCGTTCAATGATGCCTTTTTCATATTGGTTTACTTTCTTGATTCCTGAGGCTAATATTGCTAAAATTATTAGCACCACGATGACTATGATTGCGATTATTTCAAGCATCTAACTTTTCACCTCTTCAACTAGTAGGCTGACTCCTTCTACTCCCACAACTCTTACTCTAGCGCCCTCTTTTATAGTTGTGTCGTATTCGGGACGACAGAACCATAGTTCACCGATGAGTTTGACTACTCCTCCATCAATGGGGTCTATGTCTGTTTTGGCTACTGTTGTCCTGCCTACCAAAGCATCTATGTTTGTTTTAGTTAGGTTTACGTTCAACTTGTCGAGTATTCCCCCTCCATGTATCTCTTCAATTTTGAAGGTGCATCCCTTCAGGTGGTTTAGTCGCCTTACGAGTTCGCCGAAGTTATCTGTGCTGATGTGCATGAGAAACTCACCGTTCTTTCTCCTGAGTGTGTAGGTTGTCCTGTATTTTTCAGAGAATTTTGATAGGAGTTGGGCGAGTTTTAGTTCATCAGCTTCTATTGTGAGGATAACTTTCATCGTCGCCAATTATTAGTAATAATATCGCATAATAAATAGTTATCTAATAGTATTGAAGCTTATTGAAAGCCATTGATACAACCTCTCCCCACATCACGAATGTGTATACTATGCATGGACACCTCCCATGAGGAGCAACAGCCTTAACGTAACGTTTCTCCTAAATCTTCTTTCAAGATATGTTCTGTTGACTAGAAAAAGCCGCTTTTAAATCTGAAATGAATTCTTTTTTATTTGCAACAAGTCTTCTCTTAACCTCTTTCCAAGTTGCCGGACAATTCTTGTATTTCACATTCATCAATTTATGAATGACCTGATCGATTGACCGTTTGTTCTCCTTTGTAATTTCTATTCCAGCTTTCTCAAAAACATCTTTGAGATGCCTAAAATAACATGTCATTTTAAACTACTTCAATGTAGAGTTAACCCTCTCATATTATTCATTTTCCGCCCTTACAATGGCTAAAGCTAACTAGAAGATTTCTCTATAACGCTTAATACACCCCATCTTTCTCTCTTCTAGTATGTCATGTGCAAGCGCGTTCTCTGGAGGTAAGCGCTTGAAACTGATGTGGCTGGCGTTGGCTGTTTGGTTCTTTCTCCTGCCTCTTTTTGTTGGAGTGGGCTACTCAGAGAAATCTGTCAATGTTGAGTTCCTCTATTACGCATGTCAGCCATGTGATCCAGAGAAGTATGAAATATATTTACACAATGATCAAGTGATAATGGACCTCTTGGAAGATTATGGATCACAGGTTATTGTTGATAGGATAGACTTCTTTTCTCCGGAAGGCCAAGATGCACGCGCACGATATGGATTGGAGTTTGACGATTGGAACACAATCGTAGTTAACTATGAAAGAATATTCGTTGGTTATGTCAATGAGACGCACTTGAGAGAAATAGTTGATGCATATCTAACTGATTCAATTCACGATATCGCAATAGCAAAAGTGATCCTTTCTAGTTCGACAATAGAAGTTGGTCAAACCGTAAACATCACTGTCACTGTAAAAAACTTGGGGATTGAAGTTGAAAATTTCACAGTTAGCACTTATTGTAATGGATCGTTGATCGGCTCTCGGGCGATCACACACCTGGATCCAAGCAGTGAGACTTCCATCGTATTCGCTTGGAATTCCACAAATCAGAGTGAAGGACTTCACGTTGTGAGGGCTGAAGCGGAAGCCGTTTTAGGGGAAACAATCCTCGCAAACAATCAGTTTATCTATGAGAGTCTTGAAGTCACCAGCCCCTCAACATCAAGTTTCGTCACCATAGCTTTATTAGCCTTCTCTTTCGGTTTCTTCGAAACATTCTCTCCATGCCTGATCGTTCTTCTGTCTTTCGTTTTGAGCTATACCCTTGGTAAAACAACAGGGTTTAAAGAAAGTTTTATGAGGGTTATGACTTTTGGGTTAGGCTTTCTGTCTGCCACGTTGATACTTGCATTAGCGTTCGGACTCGTCTTTCTCTCCATGCCAACTCTCCAAACCTCTCTAACTTGGATCGTGACCGTCATGGCCATAATTCTTGGATTGAACTTGACTGGAATATTGAAAATGCCTTCTGGAACAACAATTCAATCGAAACCGTTGATCAAGAAACTGGCGAACAAATATGTCTTCACCTATGCTGGTCTGTTTCTACTTGGATTTGTCTTCTATTTTCTTGACCCTTGTATTGCTCCAATTTTCGTTTCTATGATGCCTCTCCTGCTTCCGGAACTGCTCTTTTTCACTCTTGCAATTTTTTGCTTAGGGGCGATTCTTCCCTTCATCGGCATTGGACTTTTCGCAGGATCTGTTTCAAAGCTGGTCAGAACCACCTATAGACATCGAACCAAAGTCAGAATGATAAGCGGTCTAATCCTCATAGGCTACGCAATCTACTTGATTGTTTTCTATCTAATCCCTTAACAATGCATGCTCGGAGATAAGATCTCGCGGATGCTGCAGGAGACCCCATAGTTGCGAGATGGGCGTTGGCTGTTCATTCCAGTGACCAGCGAATCCATTGCCAAGGATGTGGAGAAGCTGCTGCTGGCAAAGATGCGACCACCTCGGAACACATTATAAGGGCTATGGCGATACCAACTGAGCTAATGCAGCTTGAGTAAAACAGAGGGACATTGAGATGATTCCGAGACAGGAATTCGGACGTACAGGACATCAAAGCACGCGCATCATCTTCGGCGCCTATGCGTTCAGCAAGGCAACGCAGGCAGAAACGGATAGCGCATTGGCGCTGTTGCAAGAATACGGAGTGAATCACATTGACACCGCGCCCATGTACGGCAACGCAGAGAAGGCCATCGGATCCTGGTTGGCCAAGCATCGAAATGACTTCTTCGTTGCCACCAAAACTCGCAGACGCTCACGCCAAGGAGCCTTGGACGATCTGAAGCGATCGTTAGAACGGCTACGCGTCGACTACATCGATCTCTGGCAGATGCATAGCCTGACCAACCCAGCAGGTTGGGAAAAAGTGATGGGGCCTGGGGGTGCCTTGGAAGCGTTTATTGAAGCGCGTGACAAAGGTTTGGTGCGGTTTCTGGGCGTAACAGGCCACGGTAACAAAGTGCCAGCAATGCACAAACGCAGCTTGGAGCGTTTTGATTTCGATACAGTCTTATTGCCGTACAACTATTTGCTGACGCAGAATCCCCGTTATGCAGCTGACTTCAAGGAGTTAGTTGGGTTGTGCCGTAAGCGCAACGTTGCAGTACAAACCATCAAATCCATTGCTCGGCAGCCGTGGGGAGGTCGTTCCAAAACCTACAATACGTACTTTTATGAACCGCTAGAGGCTCAAGACGCCATTGATAAGTCGGTGCATTGGTCATTAGGTTTCCCGAACAGCTTCCTGATTACAGCAGGTGATATGC
>DAOWHM010000057.1 GCA_030641425.1 Candidatus Bathyarchaeota archaeon
AACTTTGCTGTTGCCTACGTCAGGGTCCGTAACTGTTTTCGACCAGGATGTGGTTACTGATGCTTCTGCAATTCGGAGGGTAATAACCTATCTTCCTGAAGAGGCGGGGGCCTACAAGAACCTTTCAGGCCATGAATACCTAGCATTTATGGCAAGGTTCACCAGAGAAGACAAAGAAGCGATTAGCGCGATGGTTGATGTTGCTGCAACCATATCCGGGTTGGAAGAGCGTCTCAAAGACAAGGTTAAGACGTATAGCAAAGGCATGAAAAGACGACTTCTCGTTGCACGAGCTCTCATGACAAAGCCCAAGCTTGCAGTACTCGATGAGCCAACCAGCGGATTAGATGTTCTCCACTCAGTTCACGTCAGAGGAATCGTAAAACAGTATGTGGAGAAACAAGGAGTTACTATGCTTCTTTCAAGCCATAACATGCTTGAAGTAGAGCATCTTTGCGACAGAGTGGCGCTCCTAAATATGGGCAAGATAGTAGCAGAAGGCTCTCCGACAGAACTCAAGAAAGAAGCGAATGTTCCGAATCTTGAAGAAGTGTTTGCGAAGGTGGTTGGTCTTGCTTGAAAGCCTAGTCAATATGGTTGTGAAAGAAGTCAAAGAGCTAGTTAGAGATCCAAGAATCCTCTTAGGGATGATAATTGTCCCACTAATAATGTTTCCACTAATGGGGCTTGCAGTTCAAACCTCGATGGAGGCAGCAGAAGAGAGCATGAAAAGCCTTTCAATAGCAGTAATGGACTTGGATGGCGGCTCTGTTGCCACAAGCGTTTCCAACTTCTTGAGAACTCTGAACGTTACGGTCGTGGAGATTAAGGATTTGAATTTTACTGAAACCATAGAATATGTTCAGCAATCAAGCGTGACTGGGCTTATCGTCATACCTCTTGGCTTCAGTGACAACATAACCGAAGGCTTGAAGGCGGAATTGAACTCCTACACGGTGTTCAGGAGCGGAGGCTTTCTTGAGTCAGCCAGTTCCTCGACGATAAGTGCTTTGCTGGGCATGTTTGAAGACGGGCTTATCTTTCAGAAAGTTGGTGAGAAATTCCCAGAAAACCCTGCAACTATTTTGGATCCTATAGTGACGTCTGAGAAAACAATAATAAAAGGGAAAAGCATTGACGTCAACCCCAGTGTTCTCTTTGGGTTGATGATATCCCAGTCGACTGCAATGCCGGTGGGTATAATGATGCTGCTGATGTTCGCGATGCAGCTTGCAGCTACGTCCGTGGCGTCGGAAAAAGAGGAGAAGACCTTGGAAACGCTATTGACCCTGCCTATCAACAGGCTTACAATTCTGGCTGGGAAACTTACCGGCTCCATTATCGTCGCGGTTATTGGTGCGGCAGCCTACATTGTGGGTTTCAACTATTATATGACGTCCTTCACTGGCATCATACCCGGTCAAGCTGGCGTAGATCTGGCCGCGGTGGGATTGGCACCAACTCCAATATCGTACATACTGCTCGGAGCATCACTTTTCGTATCACTGCTTTCAGCATTGGCGTTGGCGATTTCAATATCCATCTTCGCTGAAGATGTAAGAGGTGCCCAAGCCTTGGTAGGGCCTCTATCCATGTTGTTTGTCTTCCCGATGATCATCATGATGTTCACAGATGTTTACGCCTTGCCGTTTCCTCTGATGATTGCGTTGCTTGCGATACCGTTCACGCATCCGATGTTGGCGTCTAAGGTAGCATTTACCGGTGATTACCTCACCGCCCTCATTGGAATAATCTATGTATCACTCTTCACGATTATTGTGCTCTATATCGCTGCAAGGCTATTTGGCACTGAAAAAATCCTGACCGCAAAACTGAAGTTTAGAGGATTGCGGCTTTGGAAGCGGAAAAGAAAGAGTTAGCAATCACTTCTCTTCTCTGAGAAGCAGTTGCGTGCGCACATAGAGATTCTCTTATCTCTATAAACGAGAAGCGTTGACGTATACAAGAGAGAGTGTGTCGAATATCTTCGATTTTATGGAAGCGTCAGGAATAGACGGCATACAGTTGAAAAGAACTGGTGTGCTGGACGTAACCCGTCATTATCCTTAGTAATTCAGTTTGTTTTTTGTGTTGATTGTTAGAAATGGGTGGTGTCATTTTTGTTCACCTAAGTATCTCAAGTCTTACGATATTTATAAACATGCATGCAAATTCTTTCAAATCTTTTCGATTCCTCTAAAACCGTGGATGCATACATCATGTCAATATGGATGAAGAATTAGGGGTTATTAGCACTTTGAATATGATCTGCTAAGTACTTGAGGGTCATGGGTCTCAAGACTCGGTCACTCTTGAGACTGACCATGAATGTGTCATATCTGGTCATATACGCGCCCCAATCCGCTTCGAATCTCGCCTTATACTCTACAAAATCGGAATAGTCCTTGTGAAATGTAATACCCAATCTACTCATTCCTAAGCCTTGTCCAGAAGAGGCAAAAATCAGGTTGGTCTGTCCTGAGAGATATTTAGCGTCTTGTTCCTGAAAACCTTTCTTCTGACGGATCATTTCAACTTCCTCAGGCTTCCAACTCGTAAAATGGAAAGCCATGATCTCCAACCCCAGCTTCGCAAAGTCTGGAATGGCAGTGTAGTCAAGTGAGAGTTTCTCTTCTAGAAAGGCTCTTCTTCTTGTGATAGTTGGCTGAGAGACTCCAATGCTATCAGCTAGTTTTCTGTCACTGATTTTCGAGTTTTTCATCAAACCGGCAAGAATCTTGAAATCAATCTCTTTCAGCTTCTTCATTTCAAATCAGCCCAACGTCTTGCATGGATGCTTATATGAATTATGCATGCATGCATTAGTTTTGGAGGTTTGTTAGATTGCATA
>DAOWHM010000031.1 GCA_030641425.1 Candidatus Bathyarchaeota archaeon
CACTTCTTCCAAAGCTTTCCTTACTGTATTTCCAATTTGTCCTTTTGGCATCCCTCTCAGTTTCAACCCATATGAAATATTGCCGAATACTGATGTGCTGAAGAGTGCTGTTCGCTGGAAAACCAGTGTTGTGTCCAACTTAGCTTTATTCCTATTCTTGTCTTCAATTTTTTCGCCATTGATAAGTAAGCATCCAGCGTCGGGTTTTTCGATGCAGGCTAGAATCTTTAGCAGAGTTGTTTTTCCTGAGCCGTTCGGACCTATTAATGTTAATATTTCACCTTTCGTAACTTCCAAAGTAACATCGCCGAGAGCTTTGACTCCTCCGTAGTTCTTGGAGATATTTTTCAGGGTTACAAAGGATGTCATTTCAATCGTCTCTGTAGGAGGTTTACAGTTAAGCTTATTGACAAGACAATTATGAGCAATATTATAGCTAAGGCAATACTCAACGCAAAGTTCGCACTTGTTCTTTCCATAGCGATTGCTGTGGTCAGCACCCTCGTTCGCCAACGAAGGTTCTGCCCAATCATTTGCACAACTCCAAGTTCTGCTATTGCCCTATTGAACCCTGCTACTATAGCAAGTACCACTCCTGAGGTGGATTCCTTGAGAATAGCAAGAGAGGCTTCAGCTTCCGAAGCTCCAAGAGTCTCCGCCAAATCTTTCAGGCTAGGGTCAACAGCTTCCACAGCATTCGCTACGAGACTTATCAAGATGGGTGTAATCAAGATTGCTTGTCCTAGCGAAACTCCAATGGGATTTAAGAGCAAGTCGAAAGAACCCAAGGGACCAGAACTTGAGAAGAACAAGTAAAGAACTAAACCAAGAGCAACTGTGGGTATTCCTATCAGTGCATTGAAGACTGCAGTTATGAATCGTCTACCCGCGAAGTCTCTCAAACCTAGTGTGACTCCTATAGGGATACACCAGAGTAATGACAGAACCGTTGCAGTACCTGAGATGTAGATGGAGAGTGTTGTTATGCCTATGATTTCGGGATCACCTGAAGCGATGAGCCAAAGGGCTCTTTTGAATCCCTCGCGAAGTTCTTCAACTGAAAATATGAGGGCTAAGGAGATGCTGAAGAAGAGTACGATGAATATGATGATTAGTAGTTCATTTCTTTTCATTGTATATTAATTCCCAATTCACCTGTTTCTTAGTCATATAGTTCTGGGTGGCCAAATCTGTATTGCGGGGGACATTCTGAATCTCCAAAGAAAGCGTAACCTTTGATCATCTGGGCGATAAATGTATCTTCTCCGGTTCTAATTATATTGGCAGCAGGATTGAAGAGGTTCTGTCCGTATTTATCTTTCCCGAATTCTCCGATTAGTTGTTGTCCTTCTTCGGACAGCAAGTATTCTGTGAATGTTGTAGCTCCTTCGAAGTTTGCTTGTGGATGGGGTGATGGATTTGTGGAAATTGTAGTGTAGACATTCAGTAGTTGGGGACCTTGGATTATGAGTTCTGCCAAGTTGGGTAATAGGTCAGAGATTGCGTTGGTGTACGCTAGGAATGTTCCTTTGTCGGTCAGTGTGTATGCTTCTAGTTGATTGGCGGTGTTTAGAGTGTTTCCCATACCTGATCCTGTTTCAATGAACCAGTTTGTTTCATCTCTGATTTGAGTCCAGTTGAGGCCAGCTGCGGCCCATAGGGTTTTTTCTTTTGAGTGGGTTCCCGAGTTATCTCCTCGTGATACCCATTCTGCCTGGGAGTTTCTTCCTGCTGATGCGATCTTTTTCAGTGCTTCTATTGGTGGTAACCCACTAATCTCCACGGGATCCGAAGCCGGACCGATTATTTCAAAGAAGTTGTAAGCAATAATCTTTCTATTGACACCATAACCACCTTCAAGAAATTCTAGTTCAGTGGAAGGTGAATGGACTAGTATCATGTCAGCGTCTCCTCGTTGAGCGCGAGCAATTGCAATTCCTGAACCCACGGAGAGGAAGCATATGTCTATGTTGTGTTTGGCTTCGAATTGGATTTCCACTTCGTCGAGTAGGCCTGTGTCGAAGAGGCTTGTTGTAGTCGCGACTACTAGTTTCGGTCTTGATGTCATTGTGAGGTAGAGATGGGTGCTTCCTATAGAGGTGATTGATAGTACTGCTGCTAAAAGGAGTACTTTTCCCCAGGAGCTTAGGTTCATCTGAGGCTCACCAATATTTTGAGCCATACGTGCCAGTGTGGAGCTTAAAAGAGTGTCGGCAACTTGAGTATATGCTGCTTTGTAGCTTTTGGACGAGAAACATTTAGGGGAGAAGGCTCATTTACGGTTGATTTGTGTGAGCTTGTTGTAGTTGTCGGATTGTGTATATTGGCTGCAAAGCAATAAAACATATAAAGTATGCTGAGAAATATACTTGATATGCAGCAGGAGAAAAGCAGCCAACCACCAGAAAAGCAGAAAAGACATGTGCGACGTACAACCATAATTCTGGAAGAAGAAAAACGCAAATACATCGATAAATTGATTAAAGAAGGAAAGGAACCCGGACTAAAACAACTAATCAATAAGATGCTTGACGTCTACAGAAGCATGATGATCTATGACTGGAAATACCCAGGTGAATACTACGCCGGCATCAGCCGCATCGCTTTCGTCAACATCGAATTCATAAGCGTCCTATTACAGTACATACCAGCTGACCAACATCATGAAGTAGGTAGAAAAATTGGTGAAGCAGCAAAGATAGCCATGGACACAACCCTCAACCTCGACACATCAAAAAAAGAGAAATGGCCTGAAGTCTTCAAACGTCTTCGCGTCCACGGTTTTGGCGATTTTCTCCAAAGAGACAAATACATAATAGTTAAAGCTCCATACATCAACGACTCTGAACTACAACGAGGATACCTAGAAACCCTGTTAGGAACAACCCTCACCATCCGTACAACAACCTCACCATTCATCTATGAAATCACAGTTTAACCTACCCACCATAAGCCAGTAAGATTGATTAGTAAACTAAGAAATCTAAGTCGGACTTCACACCATAGCCTACCCAGGAGTAGACAATCATAGGCTGAAGAGAACAGATTGTCTACCAAGGAATGAAGAATCAACTGACCTTCGGGTGATCTTAGGGAAACTACTCTCAAAGTATGATATTTTGGATTTTTGATGTTTATTTTGAGTTCATACATGTTAAATATGGATTGGATGAATGGTAGAAAGAGGCTGAAAGAACATGGCTAGTATCCTAAGATCAAAGAAAGGGATTTCTCCGATCCTCGCAACACTCCTGTTGATAGTAATCGCAGTAGCAGCCATCATAGTCACATATGCTTGGGTAATGACCTTCACATCCAGCCAAACCGGAAAAGCCGGACAGCTTGTGGCCATCAGCAACATAAACTGGTCAAATTCATCAAAAATCGTCGTTGACATCATCAACTCGGGAACAGATGATGCAAAGATTCTGATAGTGTATTTAGGAACATCTCCCACAACTCGCACTGAACAGAGATCTGTATCATATAGCCAACCAACTAAAATCGTCAGCGCATATGGCGGAACAATACAAATCAACATAACATACTCGTGGTCTTCTGGAACACGCTATTACTTCAGATTTTTGACTGAAGCGGGTAACTTGGATCATGACGAAAGACCGTCTTAGAAATATCTAATGAACGAATACGAAGCAGCACAAGTGACACCCACTACTCACCATTAAATCAACCAGCAAATGATGATTAGGTCATCCTTTTTAGCGATCTTAACGACATTATCTGGAATAAGGGGGCTTCGACTTGAACGAAATACTCGACAGCTTACGAATCGTTGTTTCCCTAGGCTTCTTGATCTACGCATCTTGGAGTGATTATAAGATGCGAG
>DAOWHM010000126.1 GCA_030641425.1 Candidatus Bathyarchaeota archaeon
ATGACAAAGGCTTTTATGATGTTTTTGACTTCTTGCAAGTCAGGAATTGATGCAGTTGGCGGGTATTCTGGAGCCTCTTGAGGTAAAGGGGTTAGAGTTCAAGAATCGGATTGTAATGCCTCCTATGTATACGGGTCTAGCCACATCTGAAGGTGCCGTAACAGAAGAACTCCTTGAACACTATGTCCAACGTTCAAGAGCGTTGGGCTTAATCATCATTGAACATAGCTTCGTAGTGCGTGAGGGAAGACTTGGTCAAAGGCAATTGGGATGTGATAATGATAGCTCAATTACGGGACTGGAGAGGCTTTCAAGCAGTATTCACGCTTCTGGTGTTCCAGTCGTGTTGCAGATTAATCATGCTGGAAGAAGTGCCGACCCGAATATAACTGGGTCACAGCCTGTTGGTCCTTCACCGAATGGAACTGTTCGTGAACTCAAAGTTGATGAAATTAAGAAAATTGTTAGAAGGTTTGCGGAAGGGGCTGAGAGAGCTATGAGAGCCGGGTTCGACGGAGCGGAAATTCATGGTGCCCACGGTTTTCTACTTAACCAATTCCTCTCTCCATTGACTAACCATCGTACTGACCAGTATGGAGGTTCTTTGGAGAATAGGATTCGGTTTCCTTTGGAGGTTGTCGAAGAGGTTAGAGCGAAGGTTGGAGGAAGACTGCTTCTCTATCGCTTGGGTTCTGATGATCTCGATCCGCAAGGTATTCACATCAAACAGTCTCAGAAGTTTGCAGTGAAGCTGGAGGAGGCTGGGATTGACATAATAGATGTCTCTGGTGGACTATGTGGGAGTCGCCCTCCTGAATTGCAGGATGTGCAAGGATACTTCGTTCCTCAAGCTCAGAAAATTAAAGAGGTGGTTGAGGTGCCAGTGATTGGGGTTGGGGGAATTGAGGATCCTGAGTACGCTGATGAGTTGATATTGGAGGGAAAGGTGGATTTAGTTGCTGTGGGCAGAAGTTTATTCAAGGATTCAGAATGGGCTAAGAAAGCAATTCAGAAGTTGAGAGGACGTTAGCAGCATTGTCATGCATCTCTCCACAAATCTTTTAAACGGTCAGTCTTCAGGTTGGTAACGGAAGAAATATGAAATACGAGATCAAGTACAAACCATCTTATTCAATGCTTGTTGTTGAGTTGGAACCTGATGAAATAATAACAGCGGAATCTGGGGCAATGACTTACATGAACCCCAATATAGATGTTCATACAAGGAGACGTGAAAAGAGTATTCTAGGGAGTATAGGTTTGAAGCTTTTGGGACGCCAATCCTTCTGGGTAAATGACTATAAAGCAGAAAAGGGTGGAGGCGAGGTAGCGTTTGTTTCAGCCCCGGTTGGTGATATTGAAACTCTTGAGGTAAAACGGGGTGAAGGGTACATAATCCAGAAATCAGCCTATATAGCGTCAACTCAAAACGTGGATTTGGACGTTAAATGGCAAGGGTTTACAAAAGGTCTCTTCGGGCAAGGTCTTTTCATGATAAAAACTACGGGTGACGGAACTTTGTTCATAAACACTTTTGGCGCCATAGATAAACATGTGTTGAAGCCAGGGGAAACTCTGATTGTTGACAACTTTCACCTAGTAGCTTTCAGCGACTCATGTGATTACAGAGTAAAGAAGTTTGGGGGGCTCAAAGAAACCTTATTAGGTGGAGAAGGACTCGTCACAGAAATTAAAGGCCCAGGAGACGTTTACATCCAGACAAAGAACTTACGGGAATTCGTAGAATGGCTTTGGACCCTTCTTGGGCCAAGAGTTAGGTCACGAGCTAGATAAGCAATTTTCCTAAAATGGGTTGCTTGGATAACCCGACACGGTTGAGAGTGTACTCAGAGTTAGGGAAGTGCAACGAAGTGCTATTGTGTCACAGAGTGGTACCAGTTGATGACGTATTCAGGGAGCTTTAACCCTCGCTCACTCAGTCTCTCAGCAAGCTTAACTGGCAGGGGGCTTAGAACATAGGCTGCTCTCATGTAGAATCTTCTAGGCTGACCAGGTTTAGTGGTTTCTTCCAAGGTTATTTGGAAGTCTGAGTTTTTGGATAGTGTCGAATTTTGAGTACCTGTGATTGAGAAGACTGTCCCTCTTAGTTTTTTGAAGATGTTGCACCATCTGATTACTGGTTTGGACTCCCCAGAGTAAGACACAAGAATTTCCAAGTCTCCAGCTCTTGGATGTGGGGTATTCACGCCTCTCGCTATGTAAACATTTTCTCCCAAGAACCCTTTGATGTGGAAGAGTCGTACGGCAGTCATCTTCACTATCTCGTTTGCCGTGCCTTTTCCCCCAAGGAACACGTTTGTGCGGGTTTCAAGGAGATCCAAGAGGTTTGCGTATGTTTCAGATTCCACGTTGGAGTCTATCATTAGTCCTAGTGTGGTGAGTTCTTCTTCGCAGAGGGAGTAAATATCGTTGACTTGGAGATTTCTGAAGATTCCTTCAGTCATCATGGATAAGAGGAGTAAGCTTCCAAGTTCGAACATGTCACCCATTATGCCTATTTCGCTGTATTCGAAGGAAGGCTTGGATTTTCCTCGTCCCTTTAGTTCAACTACATGACCGTGTTGGTTCACGATCTGAGCTAATGGAGAGTTCACGTTGGAGGTTACTAGACCCATTGAAAGCTTTGATGTTCTTTTATCTTCGATGTATTGAGCCAAGTCTTGAGCCATGGTATATGGGTCTTCAGAGAGACCGCTTCCAGAACACATTAGGAGTAGTGTCTTTTTATAGCGTCTTTCAAGTTCAGCTGCAGCGTCGTACATGTTTTTTCCGGGGAAGCCTGGATCATCAGGTGTGAGGATGACTTTGGTTCTCCAGCCTATGTGGCTCATAGCGAGTTGGTTCATCGCAGCGTTCAGAGAGAAGAGTGATCGACCTGAACCGCCACAAACTACGCAGTTGGCAGATTTCAGATCTTCGTATAGCGGTAATAGTTTGTTTCTTTTTACTTTAAGTAGGTGATCTCTGATTCTGTTGACGTACCCCATGTTACTAATCTTGGCTCTGATTCGGCACACCCTAATCAAGGGTTACATGAAACTGCTTAAATATTAAGCGGAAAATATCTACTGTGTGTGAGTCGTCAGTCTGTTCTACTGTTCTTTCTTTAGTGTGAAGTTTAGCACTCCACTCTTGAAGTTGAAATTTTGGATTTCAGACTTCACAGGTGTGGGAAGGAGTATCCTTCCATCGAATTTGATTTCTCCGTGTTGAGCGGAGATCGCCACTTCCTGTTCGTAGACTGTTATTTCTATATCTCCTTCTTCAACACCGGGGAGTTCAATTGTGAGTCTAACTTCGTCATCTGCCAGAATTGCGTCCGCGAAAGGTTTCCTAGGCGCGTGCCAGCCTGCTAGGATAGGTTTAAGAGGTTTCCGTTTGATGCTGCCTGGAGGGTTGAATTTTGGTCTTACTCCAATGATTTTTATTAGGAGAAGCCCGGTTATGAAACCTCCGATGTGAGCCCAGAAGGCTACTCCTGAAAGAAAACCTGTGAGTGAGTAGACACCCAGCATCAGCTGGTATAGGAACCAAAAGCCAAGGTAGAAGATTGCAGGTATGCTTACAATTGTGGCGAAGAAGAAATAGAAGACGAGGGTTCTTATTCGAGCTCGGGGGTACATGAGAACATAGGCTCCTAAAACTGCGGATATGGCACCTGAAGCACCCACAGCGGGTACACTGAAGTCAGCATAGCCAAGAGATGGCAGTGCGATGAATAGTGATGCAATGTGGATTAGGCTGGCGGCTAGTCCTCCGAGCAGATAGAAAACGATGTAGTTGGCGTGGCCTAACGCATCTTCAACATTGTCGCCAAAGATCCAGAGGAATACCATGTTTCCAAAAAGGTGCATGATGCCGGCATGCATGAACATGCTACTGAAGAGAGACCAAAGTCGTTCTCCATTGACTATTAAGATAGGAACTGCTCCGTAGAAGCCTATGGCTCTGTTAAAGATTCCGATTCCTTGTATAAAGAAGTAGAAGAAAACTACAATGTTAACTATTATGAGAGCGTAGTTAACGTAAGGTCTTGTTGCAGATCTGTTCTCGTCATAGATTGGAAGCAAGAGGCTCTCCCAAGTATGTTGCTGGTTCGTTCTTATATGCATACGTGTAGACTTGTCTACTTGTGGGGTGAGAGTTCATCTCGAAGTTTTGTCAACGCTTCATGTATCTTGAACGGTTTGCTTTCTAATACACGAGTTGCTTTGGTAACGTTCAATGAGGAATTGTGAGGTCTTCTAGCAGTCCACGAAATTTCTCTTGAGGTAGCGGGTTTTATCAGCTTCGTATTCAAACTGAATTCTGCGGCGAGAGTTTTAGCAAAGTCGAATCTACTTAAAGCTGTGCGTCCAGCTAAATGGTAAATTCCCATCAACCTTCGTTCTACGATTTCGAGGATCATGTCTGCAAGGTTAGTGTTGAGAGTTGGCGAATTGGTCTGGTCCGTCACAATTCGCACTTCTTCAGCTCTTCTGAGTTTGTCTAATAGCCACAAAGCGAAGTTCGTCTTGCCAGTTGCTGGGATCGACCCGTAAACGACGCTGGTTCGAGCGATACAGTTGCCTTGTGTTAGGTTCTGTACGTATTCTT
Organism: Candidatus Bathyarchaeota archaeon; assembly: GCA_030641425.1. Classification (GTDB taxonomy): domain Archaea; phylum Thermoproteota; class Bathyarchaeia; order Bathyarchaeales; family SOJC01; genus SOJC01. The sequence continues at coordinate 4,618 of DAOWHM010000126.1, forward strand.
CACCCTTCAGTTTCGTAGTTCCATAGTAGTTGATCGGGGTTGGCAGGTCGGTCTCTCTGTAGTTGCCCTTTTCACCGTTGAAGACGTAATCTGTAGATACGTATGTTAGATAAGATTGATGTTGCTCACACGATTTGACTATGTTCTCTGTTCCTTGAACGTTAATTCTCCAAGCTAGTTCCTTTTGGGTTTCGCATCTATCTACGTGAGTTAGGGCTGCCGCATGTACCACGATGTCTGGCCTTATCTTTTTGAACGCTTTTTCTACGCAGTTTTTTCTAGAGATGTCGAATTGTACGGGTGTTCCCTGTTTAGGCAGGTTTTGGTGGTATGCAGAATAAACTTGGAATCCTTTCTTAGTGGCTAGTTGGATTATTTTTGAGCCGAGTAAGCCACTGGCGCCTGTGACAAGGAGTTTCACTGGGCATTCCTTAGTTTCCATGGTGTTGGGTGGAGGGTTTCCTCGGTTGCCAAGAGAGTCCACCACCATTCGTTGTTTGTGTACCAGCTTACGGTATTTTTTAGGGCTTCTTCGAAAGGGAACCTTGGTTTCCACCCTAGTTCGGTGGTTATCTTCGTTGAGTCTAAGCTGTATCTAGTGTCGTGTCCTGGACGGTCTTCTACGAACATTATTAGGTTGTGGGGCTTGTTTAGGAGAGTGAGGATTTTCTTGGCAACTTGGACGTTGTTAAGTTCGTTTCCTGCTGAGACGTTGTAGATCTCGCCAGGTTTTCCTTCTGTTAGGACATGGTTGATGGCTTCTGCGTGGTCTTCTACGTAGATCCAGTCTCGAATGTTTTCGCCTGTTCCATATATTGGTATTGACAAGTTTTTGAGTGCACGTATGATTGTTTTGGGGATAAATTTTTCAGGCATTTGGTAGGGACCGTAGTTATTTGTGCACCTAGTGATGGTTATGTTGAGTTGGTATGTTTTGTGATAAGCTATAGCGAACATGTCTGCTGCTGCTTTAGAGGCTGAGTAAGGATTTGAAGGTGTAGGTGGATCGTCTTCTTTGAAGGATCCTTGGGTTATTTCACCGTAGACTTCATCTGTGGAGACTTGTATGAACTTGGCGTTATCGTTGTGTTTTCTGTAAGCTTCGAGGAGGGTGAAGGTTCCGATGGTGTTGCTTTGGAGGAAGGGGTTGGGGTCTGCTATGCTTCTGTCTACGTGGGTCTCAGCCGCTATGTTTACGATGGCGTCTACTTCTTTTACCGTTTGGTTTATGAGTTGTAGGTTGCAGATGTCTCCTTTTATGAAAGTGTATTTATCTTCCTTTTCCAAGTCTTGGAGGTTTGCTGGGTTGGCTCCAACTCCTATTTTGTCTATGTTTATCACTTCGTTGTTTGGGTGTTTTGTGATGATTGTTCTGCAGAAGTTGCTTCCGATGAAGCCTAGTCCGCCTGTTACGAGGATCTTCATTGTTGTCACTTGTAGGGTGGGTGGTTCCAGTCCCAAGGCTTACTGGTTCTTGGGTCGTCTTCTTTACCGTTTATTGTTTTGGGTTTGATGGTGGAGTCGTTCCAAGGTTTGCGTTCTTCATCGGGGTTCTTAGGGTTGTAGAGTTTTGTGGTAAAGTAGAGGAGGTGCGCGGTTTTGTTTCCTATGGTCTTGAAGCCATGCCAGTAGTGGCCTGGAATCTTGATTATCTGGGGATTTTCTCCTGTTGAGATTACTTCACTTAGCTGTTGCGTCTCTTCGTCATATGCGCAGATCTTTAGTGTGCCCTCTAGGACTACGAAGTAGTCTGTTTGACCTCTTAAGTGTCTGTGCCATGCTCTAATAGTGTTCGGGTATGTGATGGAGAAGTTTGCTTGTACTAGTTTGTCTTCGTTTAGGAGTTGTATCCAGTCTTTTCGGATGAGTTCTGTGAAGGAGCCCCTCTCGTCATAGTGTCTCTTTAGTGGTTTGATTGTTATTCCTTTGAGCGTTTGTTTTCACCTGTTTAGAGTTCTATGTGGGTTCTTTCGCCGATGATGAATCTTTTTCCGTGGGGTGTGTTTTTGGAGGATATTATTTTTGAGTATGGTGCTATTATGCTGTCTGTGATTCTGTCCTTAATGTCTATGATGCAGTTGTTCATTATGATGGAGTTTTCTATTTCGCCTTGTTTGATTGACACATTGTCTCCTATGCTTGTGTATGGACCTATGTAGACGTTGGCTTCGATGGTTGTGTTTTCCCCTATTATGGCTGGTCCCCTTATGAGGGCTTTCTCTTTTATGTTTGTATTTTGACCTATGGTTATTCTACCTTGGAGTGAGGAGTTGTCTTCTACTTTGCCTTCGATTTTCGGTTTCATCTCATCGAGGACTAATCTGTTTGCTTCGAGGATATCCTCTGGTGTACCTGTGTCTTTCCACCAATCTTTGACGATTTGGTATCCGAGGTTGTAGCCGTCATCAAGGAGTTTTTGAATGGCGTCTGTGATCTCCAGTTCGTCTCTCCATGAAGGTTTGAGTTGTCTTATCATGGTGAAGATTGCTGATTTGAAGAAGTAGATACCGGTGAGGGCGTAGTCGCTAGGTGGGTGTTTAGGTTTTTCTATAAGCTGCGTAAGCTTGCCCTCTCCGTCGAACTTGGCGACACCAAATTGTTGGGGTTCTTTGACTTGGCAGAGGAGGACCATTGCGTCTTGATTTGAGGTTTGAAATTCTTCCACGAGGTGGTTGATTCCTCCTTTCAAGAGGTTGTCTCCAAGATAGACTACAAAGGGGCTGGTTCCCATATGCTGTTCGCATAAGCCTATTGCGTGGGCGATTCCTCTTGGTGCGTCTTGTATTTGATATGTGATTTTCACGTTGAGGTCAGAGCCATCGCCATAGTACTGCTTGACTTTTTCCGGATAGGCGGCACCTAATACTATGGTGATATCGGTTATTCCAGAGTTCTTTAAGTCTTCTAAGACATACCTAGATATGGGTTTGTTGGCAACTGGGATTAGTTGTTTTGGACCTGTATGCGTTAGTGGTCGGAGGCGGGTACCGTGGCCCCCATGGAGGATTATTCCCTTCATAAGATTCACGAGTGCCTCTAAGTGTTTTGGTTGTGGCTTTTAACTTTTATATAAAAAGTGGAGTTCTCCAAAAAAGTGGAGGAATCATCTTTTCCGTGTACGGATTTGATGAAATGGGGGTTTGTTCCCTCCCCCCCTTTTTGAGTCGGATTGCGCTTCGTTGGATCTGGATTTTTTTAGGCTTAAAGTTCGATTTCGTTTATGGGTTGGAGGGTGTCGAGGGTGTTCATCTTGATTCTTGCTTCAGATATCGTGTAGAGTGTGTTTTTGATGTAGAAGGTTCTTTGCACTTGGTGGCGATATTCAATGTAGTATGTTGTTGAGGTTAGGGGGTGGTGGGTTATTGTACCTTTGAGTTTGAAGCCTTCTTCTAGGGTTATGTTGAAGATGTATGCGCCTTGGTAGTGGTTGGTTGTGTAGTATTTGCCGTCTTTGAATACTGTGAAGTGGGTTGAGATGGGGAGGACTAGTAATTGTTTTGACTTTGCGAATAGGAAGGCTTTGTGATCCTGTAAGACTGGGGTGTCTGACCAGCTTGCTGAGATAATGAATGAGTCTACAGCTTCTGTGGGTGCGGTGACATCGGTTACGTTGAAGAGGGAGAGTTTGACGTTGCTGTCTTGTTTGCCGATGCCGATTATGTGTTGTTCGTCGTAGGGGTGGAGGTAGCCTGAGAATCCAGGGATCTTTAGGTATCCTAAGACTTTGGGTTTGGTTGGAGTTTTGAGGTCTATTACGTAGAAGGGATCTACTTGTCTGAAGGTTACGAGGTAGCATCTGTTTCCAATGAATCTTGCTGAGTATATGCGTTCGCCGGGGGCTAGACCTTCGAGTTTTCCAATAGTGTGGAGGGTCATGTTGAGGGTGTAGATGTTGTTTTTGGTGCCTTCGTTGGTCCATGTGGTGGTGGCGACTCTGAAGATGTTGTCATATTCGTCCATGCTGAATTGGTTGAGGATGTAGCCGGAGATGGCGCCTTGGGCTTCGCAGAGTATGTTTTCCTGGTCGAGTTTGACTCTGTAGATTAAGGTTTCGTCTTGTCTAGCTGCTACTTCGGCTAGGAGCCACATGTTGTTGTTGGGCATTGTGAGGTACATGTTCCTTGCTGAGACGTACATGGTTGCTGTTGAGCCTATTAGGAAGGGTTCGTAGGTGGGTTCTTGAGTGTCGTTTTGGATGTTGACTGCGATGATTGTTGTGAAGTAGTAGAAGATATCTGTCATATTGACGTATCTTACTTCTGTCGCTTGAACTTCTATGAGGGTATCGTCTGAGTAGATTTTTGGCAGTGTTACTTCTTGCTCTGTTTGACCAACCTTTGACTGCAAAGCTGGTTGGTTCACGGCTAGGTAGATGTAGTCGCCTATCCTTCTTGAGCCTGAAAGGGTGCCGTTTAGACCCATGGTCCTAGTTAGGAGGGGTTTTGACCTGTTGGAGATGTCGTAGACTCGGAGGAATGTATTGCCCAAATAGTAGGGGTACAATCTGTAGGTTGGTGCTACTACGTAGTTGTTTCCTAGGACAGCTAGTTTATCTTGGTCTATGTAGATTTGTGTGTTGTAGGTTTCGTTCAGAGTTATCTTGGAGAGTATCTGCGCTGCTTCTGGAGGGTAAGCTTTTAGGATGATTATTGTGTTGTTTGAGATTACGTACAGGTATTCTCCGTCGGTCTTCACTGTGTCTGCTTCGTCTACTCCTGCAACTTGAATGTTGGTTGGGGAGTAGTCAGACGCGGCTTCCGTGGCTCCGTAGGTTTCCGAGTCCATTCGTGTTGCTTCTCCTCCTTGTAAGAGAGGGATCCAACCTTTTTCCTCCAAGTTCTTGGCTTGCTCTACGTTTGTCATGAGAAAATTTTCGAGTTCTTCGAAGCTTGAGAAAGTGTCTAAGGGTAAAAATGTTGGTTCGTAGAAGGGTTGGATGACTAGGTGGAAGATTGCTGCTGTGAAGAGGACTGCCAGTAGTAGTCCGGAAATTCCGTAGGTTATCATCTTCTTGTGGACTTCTCTTTGCATGGCTAACACACACATGATTCGGGAGGGGCGATATTTTATGCTAGTTCTTAGTACGGGTTGTCTAGAGATTAGTACGTGGGCTAGAAGGGCTTTAAGCGCCAAGCTCTTGAAGTTTCATACCAGAATATAATGGAAACTATTAAGCCGAATATAATGATGAAGAGGCTCTCTCTTGTGAGGCTCCGCAAAAGTACAGTGAGGAACAATAAGTAAAAGGTTGTTGAGAAGATAGCATAGAAGAAGTATCTTGGCAGAAGAAGTCTTCCTAGTTTAACGAAGTGGCGGAGCACGCCGATTTTGACTTTGCTTGTCAGGGAGTATTCCCCACCGATGTCTCGTTTCTGGACGAGGTTCAACTCTCGTAGTCGCTCTAGATGGTGTTGGGCGATACTGGGGCTGCTGAAATGCAAGGCTCTTTGAACTTGGCGGGCGGTCATTGGATGACCGTTCTTTAGAAGTAGCCAGTAGACTTTCCACGCTTTCCCCCGAAGAGCGTACTCAAGCTCTTTATCATCTACTTCAACCAAGAGTTCACGCCTTCACTATCAAGGAGAATTAAGGGGGGCTTATAAGTCCAGTTTTTAGAACAACAACGCTAGGTGAGGAGCGTCCTATCTTTCCTGAAGTTCTAATGCGCGCGCAATTTTTAGGGGGGGGTCCCCCCCCCCCCTATTTTTTTCTGCGGGGTCGAGCTCACTCAGCTTCCGATGAGGCCGCCTCCACGCGCGACTAGAATGCGTTCCATCTACTTCACCTTACATGTGTGATTTCTCATTGATTGGTTTTACTTAGAAAGTCTAATCAAGGACCGTAGCGTTCTCGGCTTCTCAGTTTTAGTTTGAGGTTTGTGGGAGAGATGGGGGAGTAATGACTTGCGCGCGCGGTTGTTTATCGAGTCATGGCTCTCTTGAATACTGGGACAGCTATTGCTGTCATGACGATTCCGAAGCCTATTAGCACGACGAGTTCGGTGGTTATCATGGAGACGCCTGCTCCAAGGACCATGACTTTCCTTAGGGCTGTGGCTGCGTAGGTGAGGGGGAGGACTTTTGAGAGGCTTTGCATGAACCAAGGCATCTGTTGTGTTGGGAAGAAGACGCCGCTGAGGAGCATCATGGGGAACATTAGGGCCATCATCACCATCATAGCTGTCTCTTGGTCTTTTGCGAAAGATGTTATTACGACGCCAAGGCCGACGAAGCTGAAGACCCCTAGTAAGAGAAGTGCGAAGATCAGTATTATGTTGCCATGAATGGTGACGTCGAATAAGGCTACTGCTAAGACGAGGATAACTGTGCCTTGAAGCATACCCCGGGCTGTTTGAGCAAGGGTTTTTCCAAGTATCACTGCAAGACGGCTGATTGGGGCTACCATCATACCGTCAAGGGTTCCAACTTCCCTCTCGTGGGAGATTGCTGCGGGA
>DAOWHM010000060.1 GCA_030641425.1 Candidatus Bathyarchaeota archaeon
CGTGACTACAACAAGGGTGCAAGAAGAGAGCATAAAAATGTACAAGCTCCATACTTGGCATGACGGCTCAACCTACGGCGAAACGGCATTCTTGTTAATCAACACAGGTGGACGTGACATAGTCATGGACAAGATCGCAGTCAGAGGACAAGAATGCGCATGGACGACTGTATGGTATAACAAAACCACCGACACAATAAACGCGGATCTATCTTATGTTACACCCGTGAGCGCTACTAACTTATCGTCCTCAGTAACAGTAGGCGGTACAAGCTATGCTCTAACTCAAGGTAACACAAGCGACCTCATACTGCAGTCAGGTGACAGCATGATCGTCTACATACTCAACCCTGACCACATCTCTGTCAACGACATCGGTGTCACTGTCGGAGTCACCATCTTCACTTCAAACGCCCAATACTACAAGGAAGCAAACGTAGAGGCCTCAACTTAAGAGGAGCCCTAACCCTCTATTTTTTTCCTTTTTTTTTATCAACCAATCGTCTAGAAAATATGAACTTTACATTCTGATGTGTAGTACTGTTGTACGCACAAACCGTATTATTCTTTCACCTAGAACCATGGTTAGAACCTTCGCCAGAAGGCTAACCGTGAGGGGGATTAATTGCATCGCAAAATAGGTAGAGCACCACAGTTCTTAACGTCAAAGAGAGCTATTGCATTACCAGTCTCCTTTCTCATGCTGTTCGTCTCCCTCACTCTAATCGTATCAGCAACATACTATGTTTCGGTAGCGAAAATCCAAGCAAGAGGAAAACTTCTCAACATCGCCGTGGCAAAACAAAGCATGATATCCTTCGAAAACGCCATAGAATCGGCAAAATGGTCTTTAGGCTCCTCCATCATCTACCATTTCGAAGACTCCGGAGGCACCTTCAAAAGCCTCCCAGCATCACACCGTATTCTTCTAAATGTCACAGACAATCATTTCCACTCAATAGTTTTCAACAGCAGCGTCGGAAGAGTCACTTATGAACTGCCACCTGCTGAAATAATGGTCTACTCCTTCTACATGAAAGGTGACAGAAGAGCACTCATCAACCAAAGCACCTCATCAACAACACAACTCCATCTAACACCAAGCACACCATCCCCAGAACTCACCTTAGCATATAGACCCCTAGTGACAATAGCAGAAACGGGCTACACCCAAGGAAAACCCGTGAACACACTTAGACTCTACATAATCAACCTGAATGCCTCAGAGACCATCACAGCCCAAGGCGAATTCAACATCAAATCCACATGCACAAGCATCACATCAAATGTTCAAACCTACAACCTCACATATCAAATCACATCCATCACGGTCAAAGCAGCTTCTGATGGAACAACCGATGAGGTTGTGCTTCCAGTCTCAAGCAACACATATGGCGCCATACTAAGGATTGAAACGTTGATTTGCAGCATTAAACTGGAGAGAATCCAAGGAGGAGCTTAGCATGCCCACGATCGCTCCAAGCTACATCTACTCCTTCTTCGCATTAATTGCAGTGTCAAGCATCCTTATCACATCCTTCGGAGCCTATGCAACGACCCTACGTAACGTACCAGAGATCGGACAACTGAATAGTCTACTACGCTATGTAGCCACAATGGGAAGTGAGCTCGCTACATTAGTTGAGACAACCAACTCAACTTCAAAGGTGATTCTGGAACTGCCTTCCAGGATCGGCGCAAAGAGATTCTGGGTGAGACTCGCCAATGATTCGCGAAAAGCGTGGGTTGAAGGTGCTTTAGGGGTAATCCATGAAGGCAGCCCTACAAATCAAGTCTACCTCCGCACGGCTGTTGCCGTTTTGGGTAACTACTCCAGTGAGTATGGTCCAGCAGTCCTAGAATGTTTCATGAATGGTTCCACAATAACTCTTCACCTCGGCCTCTGGAGGGAATATCCATGAAATTAAGTGTTCAGAAGAGAAGAAAGAAAGAACCATCCGAGAAGAAAGAAAAACTTGACATTTCTGAAGAAACGCTGGCTGGGTACCTTGATCTCAGAAGATGGACTGTTCCAGAAGGCTATGAAGAAGTCGAAACTTATCCTTTGAAAGCTCCCTTCTCCTACGCTTCTATAGTTCGGAGTGAGGATACGGGAACTTATCTGTATATTGTGGATGAACTTCTCTTATCAAGAGAGGAAACCGACCTTTTCCTCAGACTAAGGAATATTCTCGAATATGAACTCCAAGGACCTATGGAGGGTGAAACCCTGAGAGAGTCATTCCACGCCCAAATGCCAGAGATACTGGACTCCCATGAAAAGGTGTTTAGAGATATCCCCTCCATAGGTCTCAGAAAAATCCTATACTACTTGGAACGCGACATGGTAGGTTACGGAAAAATAGACCCATTGATGTTCGATCCATACGTAGAGGACATCAGCTGCAGCGGAGTGGACAAGCATATCTTTCTTTGGCATAGATATTATGAGAACATAAAGACGAATATCCTCTTCCAAGAAGAACAGAAACTCGACGACTTCGTAATGAGAATAGTCCATAAAGCGGGAAAGCATGTCAGCATCGCCTTCCCCATAGTGGATGTCACGTTACCGGGACAACATCGTTTAGCTGTGTCATATGGAAAAGAAACGACTCCCTCGGGAACAAGCTTCACAATACGAAAGTTCCGCGAAGATCCATTTACAATAGTAGACTTGATCGAAAACGAGACTATAGACGAGAACATCGCTGCATATCTATGGCTTCTAATGGAAAACAAGATGTCAATTATGATAATGGGTGCAACGGGCGCAGGAAAGACGACAGCTCTCAACGCAATCGCATGTTTGGTCAGACCAAACTACAAGATAATCTCTATAGAAGAGGTTGCTGAAATCAACCTTCCACATGAAAACTGGACCGCTACAATATCTCGCTCAGGATTCGGTGTGGAAAGCGAAGGGGAAATCACTCTCTACGATCTGATAAAATCTGCAGTTCGACATCGTCCGGATTTGATAATTGTCGGTGAGGTGCGAGGCGAAGAAGCTTATGTATTGTTCCAAGCCCTGGCAACAGGTCATGGAGGTTTGTGTACAACCCACGCAGAAGATGTGGAAACTGCAATCAAAAGACTGACTCAGCCACCAATGAATATACCCTCATCTATAATTCCTTTGATGGACTGTGCGATCATTGTGAAACATGTAAGAGCACCGATATTCCTCGGAGGCAACAAGACTCTTTCAAGCAGAAAATTTATTCGAGTTGCTGAAATTGAGACTGCGAGTTCAATAAGAGACGTCTTTGCTTGGAATGCGTCTATCGACGCCTTTGAGGAGAAACTGAAAGACAGTTATCTGATAGCCAAGATCGCTAAGAACTTGGATGTCTCTGTGGAACGGGTTTTTGATGACTTGGAGCGGCGTAAGGAAACACTGTTGAATATGGCTGAGCACAACATTCGAGACTATCGCAGTGTCAACACTGTCTTAAGCAAACACTACTACAACCCGAAAGATTCCAGAAAAACTTCAGATAGGTGAAACAATTGGCAAGCAACTTTAATCCATTGAAGTTATTCGGCACTCTTGCAGGTATTCTTTCCGGCAAGCAGAAAGCTTCGGAAATCGACAGGGAACTTCCATTCACAGTGATGCTCTTCACACTAATGACTGCCAGCGGGATTACAGTGTATGATTCTTGGAAGAGGATGTGCCGAGTTAGCCTCTTGCCAAAGACACAGAAAGAAGCAGAAGAAGTCGTGAGACAAGTCGAGGTCTTAGGATACGACCCGTTAACAGTTATGTACAGAAAAGCCGAGCAGGCAACTTCAAAGAACTACCGTGACTTCCTTGCTGGGTACGTCTCATCCGTGAAAAGCGGAGTGAACGTAGTCAATTTCCTAAGAAGCAAACTTCGTTCTATCCTTGAAACGCAGACTGCAACAGCATTTCGTTCAATAGAAAGATTGGGAACATTGGTCGAGGCCTATTCAGTCATGCTTATCGTTACTCTGTGCATTTACATTTTGTATGCAGTAATGTCAACCACAGCAACTTTCGAGTATATGAATTTTGGTTTATCTTCGTCAGCCTCGCAGCCCCTCATGTACGCCTTGATATTTCTTGCAACGCCATTCACAACACTAATATTCATGGCGATAGCTAACCTTGCCAGACAGAGTAGCCTGCTTTCCACTCGAGAAGCTTATCGCAATGCCCTAATTTCGGGAGGAGGAGCTTCAATATTCTTTGTGGCAGCCACATCTTTGCCACAACTTGGACCTATTGTTGAAACATTGACTTTACCAGGTATTGTGACTCTCTGTCTTGCAGGTATGTCCCTACCTCCAGCTTTTGCCTATCGTAAAATTGCGAAGGTGAACTTCGCCGCAGAAGAAGCCATACCGAGCTTTCTTAGAGACGTCACAGAATCTAGGAAGATCGGGCTATCTCCAGTCAAAAGCATTATTCACGCAACGCAAAGAAGAGCTTATGGAACATTCTCAGAAACGTTACAGCTCATTCGTAGCCAGATCGAGTGGGGAGTACCGCTTAGAAAGATCTTCATCAATATAAAGAAAAACATCAGAAGCTGGCCAGTCCTAATATACTTTCTAATCCTAGTTGAAACCATGGAGTTTGGAGGAGGCTCTGCTAACGCTCTTGAGATATTATCGGACTACAGCGAGAAGAATAAGGAGATTGAAGCAAACAAACGGGCCACCTTGAAACCTTACGTTCTCTTAGCTTTTGTGTGGAGTATACTGATCGCACTGACGACTTCAATAGTCGCCATAACGATCTATGTTCTCACGCAAGTCACGGCTCCAGGGGCTTCACCCACAATGCTAGGCGCAATGCAACAGCAGGTCACGATCTTATCTACTGGAATAGTATTCCAATGCTGGATGTCAGGGTTTTTCATAGGAAAAATAAGTGAGGGAACCTTCTCTGCAGGCTTCAAATACTCTTCAATGCTTGCTGTCACTGCCTACGTCTCCCTCATTCTAGCCCAAAACTACCTCACAGGAATGTTAGGAGTCGTCGCAAGCTAGGAGGAGCACTATCCCATGCCAACGTCTTCGGTGGACACATTCCTCGCATGTTCTCTCATGTTGCTTCTCATAGTCTCTGCAATGGCTGGCATGACTAAAATACTGCAGCCATACATAAGCCATCTAACAGACAGAGATGATAGTTCATGGCACCAAGGATTTTACGAGTATCTATTGTTGAGCAGTGGAAACCCTCAAAACTGGGGAGAGATCAAAGAATCCAGCCCATCAACTTTCGGTCTGGCCTCACTAACCCAAAAACCTTATGAACTGGATCCAGACAAGGTCTCCAGACTAAACAGTGAGAATGTCTACTCACTCACCTACCAAGAAATCTTAAAAGCCCTTGGAACCAGCGACTTTTCCCTCAACATAAAGGTGCACCCGCTGTTCGAAGTTTCCATTAACTTAACAGCCAGCCATATTGAAGGAGACACAACTATCTACACTTTCAGAATGACAACCGCTAAATCAGGCTATGCACTCGCTGCCTCATTGAAATGCTACATAACCCTTGAAACTTACGTCAACACTGTCTCAATCACAACAGATCAAAATGGAATAGGCTACATGAACGTCACCCTGCCAAACTCTTTAAGCGGACCCGCATTACTTGTGGCATTCGCAAAAGCAGAAACATATTCTCAAGCGATGTCCTTCAATGCATACATCTTCAGCCACAACAACTCCGATACACCCGAACCTAACAAGACCTTTCTTCGACTAAGCCCCGTAGAACACACCTTAACAGTCTCTCTCCAAAGACCAAACCTCACAGTGCAAAATGCATATGTCTTCACGTACAACTACCAACTCAACCTATCACAAATATCCTCCGAAAATCAAACGCTTGAATACAGAATCCCAAAACTGTTAGAAGCAAGTCCAGCAATCTTTGTCCTCAACGGAAACAACGCCTCCAACGCCTTCGCTGAGTGGTGTGCTTATCCACAAGTACCTCTAGAAATCGGTGCAGATTTCAACGATCTGACATCCAAGTCGAACACAATTGCTCAGTCTTACATTGTAAGCATCAACTCAATATTGTACGAATCCATCATAGCCCTTAGGAGAACAACATCTTGATGCTCAACAATAAAGGTCAGATGAGAACCGTTGAGGCGTTCCTGTCGATTCTGTTGATGTTCTCAGCGTTCTCCATAGCGACTCAAATCTCGCCACCATCTGGTCTAAGCAACTACAACTCGCTGGAAGCCTTAGGATTCCAAACACTCCTCACGATCGACAATGGCGGGCAACTCGGTGAGTTAATTGACAAGAGAAATTGGACTGCTCTTACGCATATCCTAAACCTAATAGTGCCAATGGGCACATCTTACAATCTAACAGTCTACGACACAAGTCAACGTTCCATTAACGATGTTCCAATTTCGAACGGCATTATATCAGATGGAAACATAGTTTCGATACTATATCCATGTGTCAGCATCGGTTCACAATGCAACCACTATCTCCTCTTATTCCAAATTGCCACCGCGGAGTGACCCCTTTGAAAGCAATGGGAAAAAGACAATGCTCGGGGCAGATTCTTGTCCTAGCAGTCTTGTTGGTAAGCCTCATTCTGTTGTCAACTCAAGTCTACGTATTCGAGGTAGGCAGATTATTTGTAGAGACTGAGTCAAGCCACATAAAGGATTTCGTTCTGGCTGTAAGGCTCGGATCTGAACACGTTGTCGTTGGCTCATTGGTCAACATCACAGCGGAAGGCGACAATTCAACCCTTTCAACAAACCTCGGGAGATGGGTGAATTTAACGTCAGACCTTTACCAGTTTGGAAAAGCCGTTCTCAGCTTCGCAGTCAAAAACATAACACCTTACGCTGACGGAGTTCATCTATCATGGGGAGCCAGTGGATCAGGCGTTTCCAGTGCTTACGTTGACTTCAACTTCACACTGTCAGATCGCCAAGCGGACATTCAACTTTCCTACGACGTGAACATAACCACATCACTTACCGACGAAGGAAGCTACCGAAGACTAACAGGCGATTGGAAACAAATAAACCTCACATGCAACGTGATGAACGAAGGAGCCCCAGCACTGATCAAAAATATGACCATATACTACGAAGACTCAGGCTCCTGGATACCCGCAGATCAACAACAGAACTACAGTTTCACAGACTATGGCAACGGGACTTATCTAACAACTTTTGAAGTATCACTCTCAGAAGATTCCATCAATGTATCGGCTCAGGTATACGATTTGAGACAAATATACGTGCAAGCTAACACAACATGCACGGAAAGTTAACCTCGCGCCCGTAAGAAAATAGTTGAAAAGAACATTAGCATCAATAGATGGGACAGCGATTCCCTCAGGCGAAACTCAAAATTTGATATGTGTGCGATTGTTGAGAGAACTGTATTTCCTTAAACTAAGGCGAATGCCAATGAGCAATCAATTTGCGGGGTTTACTGTTTTTTTCGTTGCCATAACGACTAAGAGGTTTAGTCAGGTGTCTCTGCGAGCGTGGAGACGTAATGTAGAGGCTTTCGCTTAAACTCCGCTTCTGCGATACAGTAATCTTTTTCATATTTGAAGATCGAAAGGCACACTTCTTACATCTAAACCCTTGACCTACACCCATAGAGCCCATCCGTCGTCCACATTTCGGACATAATGGATTCCACTTGGTCAGTTTAGGTGCCAACTTTATTATCCTCAATTTTTCAAGATTAACTGTTAATGGATGTTCTGAGGAGCTTGGTCTCACTCCACCGGAGATTTCTAAAATGTCTCCACCGATCAGTTCTCTCGCAGCCCTTCGCAGAGTACCTGTTGGTTCATAGGCTGCACAATCAACTTTGCTTGTGTCATCTTCTACCGTGAAGATTCTATGTCTTTTCGGGATCAGTCTAGGTGGAGATATCACTGTTCCAACGAAGTTCACTGGGTGGAATGGCTTAACATCGACTATAGTTTTAACCTTTTTCAAATGGGCATCTGTCCCTTGGTTTGTACGGAAAACGACCCATCTTTCGATAGGTTCCAATTGTTCAACAATATTGTGGGCGTGAACTACTATTTCAGCAGTTTCCCCTCTTATTCCATAGAGAATTGGATCCGGGCCCCGTGGCGTGATAAGGATTCGTTGAGTTTCAGGATCTAAATTGTTGAAAGTTTGAGATTTGGTTTGCCGGTTCATTTCTTTAATCGAGCTAATGCATACCTGTCTTTTGGTCCCCCAGTTCTCTGGAGTCCTATATGCTATTGCTTCATAAGTGTGGTCTCCCTCGAGAGTTTCACCTATGGCAGCTAATGCGCCGACCAACCCATATCCTGTTCCATAACCTAATGCTTCTGCCTTAGACTCTTCTATTAGCCTCAGAGCATACTCCATTTTAACGATGCTCTGGATAGTCTTTTTGGCAAATCTCCTAATAGGTAAGGGTACTCGGGTGCCTTTGAAGAATACTATACCTGGATCAGTGTTTTTGAATTTCAGATCTGAGTTTTCCTCTACTGTATCAGCCACAATTTCGAAGATTTTATCCATGGTAGTGTCGTCACATTTGATTCGTAAGCAAAGGGCGCCATTGCCTCTGGTCTTCCAAGGCACGTTTGGATTCAGGCGGATGAGGTTCGGATAGTCAATGAATGTAGCGCCCATGTTGGAGAGCTTCTCAACAAGCAAGGCTGCTATGTAGGTTGTACATCCACCTCTCGGAGAATCAGTGTCATCGATGCCAATGTGTAAAGTAACCATCACATTCAGCGCGCTTGAAAGCTTATTCTTCCCAATAGTAGAACACTGGTTTAGAATAAAAAGGGAGAAGAGATGGGCTATTAGGAGCCACTAGGTTCTTCTACTACGATCATTGTTAAGGTGGAGCGCACTTTGTCCAACCGACGCACGTGCCAAGTCACAATCTCCTTAAGTTTGTCCATTGTGTCAGCTGTTATCTTTGCAACTACGTCATAGACACCATACACTGCATATGCTTCTATAACTCCTTCGACATCCTTCAGAGTCTGAAGAACATCACTTTCGGAGCCAATCTCCGTGTTTATCAGCACGAAAGCTACAGGCAAATCATATACCCGTCTTGTATGTTTGCCCTTGTGACCTAAAATATTTTGCTACTAGCTTAAACTACCCCATGAAGAAAACCCAATCAACTTATCAACTGCGTTCAAAACAAGTGGTGAACAAGTGTCGAACACCCCCAGAAAAGCTGTTATATAGGCGTTCTTACGTAAGAAATAATGGAGATCTCTGCAAAATCAATCGAGGCGAAACCTATGGAGATCGAGGACCATCAGCTGAAAAAGATCTTCCCTAACTTATCAAAAGAGATCATTGACAGTGAACGTTCGATTGAAATTCATTCGATTCGATCAGACACAGATGTTGCTGAGAAGAAAGCATCAACTAAGAGGAACCTTGCAAACTACAACCCTGACATCATCGATTTTATCCGTCGATGTGACAACAATCTGCAGGCAGCAGAGATAATCGACTACATGGAAAAACGCTCTGAAATAACTCACAAGTACGCGCTGAAGCTGCGACAGCAACTTCAGAAGAAAGGAGTACGCAGTTTCGGATCCAAAAAGGAAGAAGGATACTACTCGAGAGCAGACAAATTATAAGCCACGTTAGACAATCCAGAACACCACAGCGGAAGTTATGCAAACAACCCAAAGCTCATGAGTTAGTTTGAATATAAAAAAACTTGTAGAAACTATTTTAGACTGTAGCCAAAGATGTGAAAACTCAGCATCTGGTTAGCATGTCCTTTTGGACTTGGAGACAAAGGAAAGTAAATAAGCAGAATCTGTAATAAATACAAAGACCCGTTCGAGAGGCATCAAACTTGAGAAAGACGACGTTCTTACTGCTAATGGGCATCCTTACAATAATCTCATTTTCTCTATCATCACCAAATCGAGCAGGGGCAACTCCCCAAGTTCAAGTCGATAAAGTTGACCACGTAATAACACCTGTTTATGGAGGACTCCTCCTCATCAATGATACGATAAGAATATCTCCAGTGATAGAGAACGCTAGAATTGAGAAGTTCTCCATAGGATTCCCATTAGAGTACAAATCCAACCTACTTTTTGCCATAGCCTACGACACTCAGAACTCCAGTAGACAACTAAACGTAGATTTAGACACAGGTATAGGAGTAATAGGCTATTATGGTGTAACCGTATCCTTCACTGACGAAGTAAGCCAAATGATTTTTGAGGGTGAGTCATTCAGTCTTTCAGTGGTCTATGTCTTCTCAGACCTAATTCAGTCTTCAACAAAACTCATTGACGTAACAGGAGAGTATTTGTACACAGCAGACTTTCCTCTCTACCCAAGTCTTGCCTATGCCACAACATGCAATGTAACGATAATCCTACCTAAGAACACAACATACGTAGCAGGCGATATCCCCTTCAACACCATCAAAGACGACGAACGTTACTACCTCAACTACACCAAAGATCTTCCCAGCTTCGCTAATATTCATGGCGAAGTCAGCTTCGCCAATCAAGCTACTGATGGGTTTACCTGCTTTTCAATAAATAACCTTAACAGGGAAATAACAGTCGATGCAAAAAACTACGTATACGTATCTGAATCGATCCTTGTGAAAAGTGAGACTGAATTTCCAATTGACAAAATAAGGATAAAACTCCCAGCTGACGCAGATGATGTTGCTGCCTTCTATGAACAGGGAGAACCCTTAAGCATTTCAACCGACGCCTCTGAAAATGACACCTACACGATACCACTAAACTTGGGAATTGGCGAAGTTAGGAACTTCAAACTGAACTATAGACTCGACGCGAGGCACACCCGCCTCCAAGGAAACACTCAAAGTTACGAGTTGAACCTCAGTCTTCTCGAAAGTGCACAAATAGCTCCAAAGACCTTCACGCTGAAAATTATCCTCCCCGAAGGGGCATCTATTCAGTCTTTCCCCAGGCAAACATTCAATGTTGAGAGAGACATCTTCCAAGAAAGACTCCTCCTTTCCTTATCAAACATAACGTGGCTTCAAAACGACGAGTGGAGTTTTACCTATTCATATTCGGCTTTTTGGGCATCCTTCAGGCCTACACTTTGGGCTATAACCATCGTAATCGTGGGCTCCATTATCGCCTTTGCTTGGCAGCGACCGAGAGCACCAAAACCTGTATCAATAATCTTAGTTCCCCGCCAGACGCTGGACGATTTTGTTGAGACTTATGAAGAGAGAAAGCGAACTCTGTCAGAAATCGAGCAGACCCGACGACAGGCAAGAAAGGGAAAAATTTCTCGGCGGCGTTATAAAATTAGAAGAACAACCTTAGAAAACCGAGTTTCAACGTTTACAAAGAAACTGGCAGTTTTGAGTCAAAAGATTATGAGCGGTGGAGCAAAGTATGCGGATACCATGAGGAAACTTGAAGTAGCGGAAGTAGAGCTCGAAAATATTGACGCAGACATTAGACGAATTGAGGTTCGATTCAAACGAGGAGACATCTCTGCACAAACTTACCGTCGACTACTTGAAGACGATTTGCGAAGACAAGAGAGGGCAAAAACTACAATTGACGGAGTTCTCCTGAGGCTAAAAGAGTAGGTACTCACAAACAAGGTTTCCCAAAAACTTTTATTATCCATCCTTCTTTTCATTCACCTTCTAAACTAAGAGGTAGATGGACCATGGTCGAAATAAAGGTTGATCTGGAAAACTGCAATGGATGTGGCACATGTGTCGATACATGTCCTGTAGAGGTATATGAAATCAAAGACGAAAAATCTGTGCCTATTAAGCCAGAAGAATGTTTAGCCTGCAAAGCATGTGAAGCATCCTGTCCCAACGGTGCAATACAAGTTGCCGAATAGACTCTAAAGCTGCAGATTCCAAAAGGCTGACTGCACTTCCTTAACTATTTCTATAGTTTTTTTTGCGCGTTCCTCTACTTTCAAGTCAGGTGGATATGCTCGGTCTGCATTCTTGGTAAAGTAAGGGAAATTAGCCATCTTTGAGATTGTGGAAACAACAAGTTTTCCCAATTGTCTGATGTTGTATCCACCTTCCAGGACCGCAGTAAATTTGTTTTCGCAACATGTAGAGGCGAGATTGAGAATTTTCTCGAAGATAGATCTATAACAATGAGCAGAGAGATTCAACCTAGCAACTGGATCTCTAAAATAGCCATCATATCCTATGGAAGCCAAGATGAATTGGGGATTGTACTGTTCCGCAATTGGAACAATAATGTCATCAAAGGCGTGCAGGTATTCATTATCACTTACTTTGAAGGGTAGAGGAACATTGACATTGAACCCTAATCCTGCACCTTCCCCAACTTCATCTACAAAGCCAGTTCCAGGAAATTCTTGAGGATTCTCATGTAAACTTGCATATAGGACCTTCCTAGAATTGTAGAAAATATCTTGCGTTCCATTACCATGATGCGCGTCAATATCAATAATCAGAATACGTGTGAGACCCAGATTCTTGATCATGTAAGCTGCTGCCATAGCCACGTTGTTGAATAGGCAGAAACCCATTGCATAATAGGGACCTGCATGGTGACCGGGAGGACGAATCAAAGCGAAAGCGTTCCTGAACTCACCACTCACAACGAGGTCTACGGCTTTCTTTGCTCCTCCTGCAGCAAGCATGGCCACGTCAAAGCTCTTTGGAGAAACAACAGTGTCACCCAAGTCAAGTAAACCTCCTCCCTGTTCACAAACGTGTTTTACCAGTTGGATGTGTTCTTTGGTGTGGACCAACTCCAAGTCTTCAGGACCTGCAGGGTTCGGAGCAACTCGTTCAAGTTTACCTCCAACTAGATGGGGGTCTAACTTGTCGAGTTCCCTCATTATGGATTTAAGTCTCCTTGGTGTTTCCGGATGGTCTGGCCCCGTGTCATGTACATAATATTTCGGTGTAAAAATCAAAGCTGTCTTTGCCATTTATTCAGTTCTCTCCAGTCCTTTCAAGAAGATTGCTTGAATATATTGCCTTATAGTAAGACCTTCCTTTTTGGCAAATTTCCTAATGGCATGGTTTACCCCGGTAGTGTATTGGATAGCCTTCTTAGCTTTCTCTGTTATTACTTTCGGAAGCCCAAGATCTTCAGCCATCTTCCTCAGCACTCTCTTCCGGAGCACATCCGTTGGTGAGGTTACCTTTAGTGTAGTTGGAAGACTCAATGAAAACTGGGTAACATTCCAATCAGCGAAAGGCATTCTCAACTCTATCTTTTGGGAGGTACACAATTTATTGTCTCTTGGGAAGTTTGTATCTGCAGATGAAATCACGTCGCGGAACAATCTCTCCCGTAAGCCAATTGAACCATGCTGTGCGTACTCGTGGAGATATCGATGGTATCCTCCAAAGAGCTCATCAGCTCCTTGTCCGCTGATTAGAATATTGAAATCATGTTTAGATACCTGTTTAGCAACCCAAAACATCGGTACTGCAATGGAGGCGTTTACTGGATTGGGTTCTTCAATCAACCAAATAACTTCTGGTAAGACTTCCACGATATCTTCGGCGGAGTATTCCACGAGCCGGAGAGGCATGTCTAAAGCGTCTGCAGCTTGTTCTGCAAAAGTGGTTTCCTCTTGTCCTTCAAGTGAAACGTAGATCAGGTGAACTTCAAGGTTGCAGAGTGAAGCCAGTAGGGCTACTATGCTGCTGTCCAAGCCTCCTGAGAAAGCTATCGCCACATCTTTGACGTAGGAAGTGCAATCCGTTGTTGCCTGAAGCAAAAGGTCTTTGAGTTGTCGAGCAGCAGCTACTATTCCTAATTCTTGCATTGGAGGTTGAGTCAAAAGCCTCCCGGTTTCGAAGCTGAAGCCTTTCTTAGTAATGTATGCTAAGCATCCTGGGGGGAATGATCTCGTTTCCGCTATACCGATCCTCCAGAGAGCTTTACGTTCTGTAGCTACAGCACAGTAGTCTTCGCTTTCGCCGAGATAAAGTGGATAAATTCCAAGGGGATCACGTCCAACTACAACCTTGTTGTTCTCGGCAATTGCGAAAACATATGCTCCATTGAACCTCTGAATAATATGCAACGCCTTATTCTTCATCCCTTTGATGTTTCTGAGCTCTTCCACTACGAAACTCACTGAACTCTCTTGAGGGATTGGATACACTTGACCTTCGAAGATAATCGTGAAATCTCGTTCTTTAATAGGCTGATTTTTGTCATTGAATAGATTTCCAGCTAAACCATGACCCATCATAATAGGAGAATCAAAACCCACTTCTTGAAGCTCGGACAGAGTAGGCTTCGAAACCACCGAGAGAGATGATCCTACGCCGAAGGCGTCTGAACCTCGATGTTCCAATGCTTCAAGCATAACAATAGCCACATCAAAGATGCCTATCCCATTCTTACTCACAACTGTAATCAAAGAGCCCATCTATGTCTCCACATAGAGATATGAAGGGAAATGGTAAAAGCCTAATCTTTAAAGGAGTAGTATGCTAACATGCTCTTGGGTATGCTGATGCCTATCCTTCCTATCGATACAGGTCGCTATGGAACAAAAGAGATGAAGTTGATCTTTGAAGAAGAGAATAGACTTCAACGAATGTTGGATGTTGAAGCCGCTCTTGCTTGGGCTCATGCTGAAGTCGGTGATATTCCAAGAGAAGATGCAGAGAAGATCATGAAGAAAGCTTCAACGCGCTACGTTAAGCTTAAACGAGTAAAGGAAGTTGAACAGAAGATTAAACATGACTTGGCATCAATAGTTAGAGTTTTAGCTGAGCAAAGTGGGTCAAGTGGCACCTATGTTCATCTAGGTGCAACAAGCTATGACATTATTGACACCGCAAACGCCCTCTTGTTAAAAGATGCGTTAGGATTGATTGAGCATAAAATGGAACGTGTAGAAGATATTCTAATAGAAAAGGCTGACAAACATAAAGGAACTATAATGGCAGGTCGGACACATGGTCAACATGCATTACCTATAACCTTAGGATTCAAAATTGCCAATTGGATGCGGGAGACCGCTCGGAACCTTCAGCGAATAAAACAATGTCGTGAACGTCTAATTGTCGGCAAAATGTCCGGTGCCGTGGGCACTCAGGCAGGACTAGGTCGCCATGCTGCAAAAATTCAAGAATTAGTCATGAAAAAACTAGGGATTGAACTTGCTGACATTTCCACGCAAATTGTGCAACGTGACCGCCACGCAGAGATGGTTTGCGTCTTCGCAATATGTGCTTCTTCATTAGACAACATTGCCACAGAGATAAGGGAGTTTCAGCGACCTGAGATTGCTGAATTGTTCGAAGCTTTTGAGTATAAGAAGCAGGTGGGCAGTTCAACCATGCCGCATAAGCGAAACCCTGAGATATGTGAAAGAATCTGTGGTCTGGCAAAAGTGCTTAGAGGCTTAGTTGGGCCTTCCTTGGAAAATGTAGTAACCTGGCACGAGAGAGATCTGACTCAATCTTCAAGTGAACGATTCATTATCCCGGAAGCCTGCGTCCTACTTGATTACATGCTCTTTCTTATGATTGATGTCCTAACTAATTTGCGTGTTGATAAAAGTCGGATGCAACGGAACTTGAAGATAACTGAAGGACGAATGATGTCAGAAGCGGTTATGTCAACTCTGTTTGAGAAAGGAATGAATCGACAAGAAGCTCATGAACTCCTCAGAAAATTGACAGTGGAAAGCGAAATCGAAGACAGACCTTTCAGAGATCTTCTGACTGAAAACAAAGAGATACGCCGATTCCTGACGGATAAGAACATCACTGATGCTCTTAATCCAATGAAATATCTTGGCACCGCAATCGAACAGGTGGATATTATAGTGGAGAAAACCCGTCGTGAAAGAAGGAAAAAGGCATAGTTTACTTCCCAAACCTGCGTTTACGTTGCTGGTAAGTTCTCACCGCACGCAAAAGGTCAATTCGTCTAAAGTCAGGCCAATATGCATCTAAGAAACAGAGTTCACTGTAAGCGCTTTGCCATAAAAGAAAGCCACTCAACCGTTCTTCTCCACTGGTTCGAATAATAAGGTCAGGGTCAGGATTAGGAATATGGGATGTGTAAAGGAATTTTTCAAAGGTGTCTTCGTCGATCTTCTCTAGAGAT
Source organism: Candidatus Bathyarchaeota archaeon (assembly GCA_030641425.1). Lineage (GTDB taxonomy): Archaea > Thermoproteota > Bathyarchaeia > Bathyarchaeales > SOJC01 > SOJC01. The sequence goes on from DAOWHM010000060.1 coordinate 16,112, forward strand.
AGTTGTCCCCGCTTCACTTTTTCAGCAATCTTCTTTGCAGCATCAACTATCTCTGCTCTTCCTCCATACGCCAGAGCCACCGTGAGGAATTGCTTATCGTATTTCTTTGTTGCATCTTCAGCTTTCCGGATTAATTCTTGAAGAGATTTTGGGAGAAGCTTAATTCTTCCAATTACCTTAACTTTAACTTTATTCTCATGAATCCTCTTATCAGTTAAGATCTCTTGCAGCTTCTTCTCTATTATCTGCAGTATCTCCTCAACTTCTAGTGGTACTCTCTTGAAGTTTTCCATGGAGAACGAATACAAAGTCACACATCGTACACCTAAATCCAAACACCAATCTAGAAGCTGGTTGACCCGTTCCGCACCCTCTTGATGGCCAACCCATGATGCAACCAATCGTTCAGACGCCCACCGTCTATTACCGTCAAGAATTATCGCGATGTGCCCAGGCATTTTCCCGCTTTTAATTTGTTGCCACAACCACCGCTCGTAGATCTTATAGGCACCTATTGCTGAAAGCAGTCCCTTCAACATTACAGTTAGTCCTCATAATCTTGCATCTTTTAGTGCGATGGCACACTTGCAGTTACGTATCTCCTGTAAAAGAGCTACTACCTCCTTTAAAACCTCTCTTATAGCTGACTTCTCAGCAAGCCGAAATGTTAGCCCGGTTACTGAAACGGTGAGGGGAAATTGCATGACTATAACCGTGGCGGAGAATGAAAGCGGCTATCTTTCCCTCAACCTCTCCGACGGAAATTAGCGGGGGTCCCACATAAGGAGTCCCTATGCGAATAGGTTTAGCTTCATTCAGCTGATCCTCTATTCCACTACCTCCAACAATCGCGATGTCAACCCTGCTCAAACTCTTCAACTTTCTTCTTCCTTTTCTTGAAGAAACTCCGATATTTCCTATGAACAGCAAGGGCAGAAAGTGATCCTGCTATAGCCACCAATATTCCAATAAACATTGTGAAGACGAGCTCAGGAGTTCGCTCTTCCGCTATAGCCGGATTGATTAGGATAAAGGAAACTTGGTGAAATATCTGGGAAGACCATGCGATGACAACAATAATTACTAAGGTTCGAAGCAGACGTACGTCTCGTCCAAAGTACCAATGAATTGTTCTTGCTGATAAAATGACACAGATGCCGAAGACAATTAGAAAAATGCCTTGTTCAATGAAATCACCAGTAAACATGGGGAGGA
>DAOWHM010000111.1 GCA_030641425.1 Candidatus Bathyarchaeota archaeon
GAAAGTGGTGACCCAATAGAGTAAGTGTACTTTTCATAGCAGAATCACCACCAAAGAATGGGGAACAATGATACTTCTATAATCCAACCACAAACGACAGAAATAGTCTACGAAAGGAAATTCTGAAGTATTTAGATCTGGAGTCATTAGAAGAGTTCAGAAACAAAGGTTACTTCCTAATTGATGTAATCAAATGTAGGCTAAACAAGTCAAGGCAACTGAAATCACCCTTGCGGCTAGGCAAGATTGTCAAAACTTGTACCAACCAATTTCTGCTAAGAGAAATTGAAAATATGAAACCTAAGACTCTTTTTGTCCTTGGCAACACAGCAAAAAAAGCGTTGGAATGCTTTCATAAGTTTCATGAGTTAAGTAAACATAGGGTCACTGAGGAGTTTGACCAAAAAATGGATTCCTGTCGGGTGGTTCTATGTGTTTTCCCTAGAGGACAAACAAGAGTATACATAGATAAAATCAAGAGAGCCTTTGAAAAGATACGATAATGGAAATTATCGTATTTTTCCTATGATTGGAATATGGAAATTTGAAAATTCATATAGTGCGTGTTGGAGTTCAACTTTTACTTTTGTTCTATCAGAAACTTAGAGGTCACTTATGACCGCACTCTTGTTTCTTTTAGTCCAAGTAATGGCAAAGCGGAGAGTCCTATGGCTAAGGAAGAAACATAAAATGGTACTAACATACCCAAATTGTCCCAAAGTACGCCGCTGAGAGCATTTCCCATCATCATTCCAATCCAAAAAGCAGTCGCTAAGACTCCATTTACCAGACCCCATTTTGAAGCTGGAGTTGCATCCATCGTAAGAGTCTGATATGCTGACCAGTGGAGATTCAATATGGCATTTGACAAAAACATCAAGACAATCAATTCAAGTGTGTTTCGAGAGTACGCAAACAATAGGAAAAACGGGGTTGAAGCCACGAATGTCACAAACATGACTTTCCTTCGGTCAAAACGATTACTACACTTGGCACCGGGGATTTGCACAATCAGAGAGGCGACTCCAAAACCAATAGCGTATAGTACGCCTATGAAAGTGTAGTCTACCTGAAAGTTCGACATGACGAAAACAGGAACAACTGGTGCTGTAACACCCATACCTAATCCTTGAATTATATTTACTAATGAGAACAGAACTAATGTGGGCAAATATCTGTTAATCATGACGACTTCTTTGTTCTTCATGTTCGAAGCTTTGACTTGCGACTTCCTTCTGGTCTCTTCCATGAAAAGCGCAAGCGGGAAAATAGCGAACCTCAATATAAAGCAGATAAAGAAAGGAAAGCGTAAGCCAAACAAATCTGCAATCATCCCGCCTATGAAGGGGGCGGCTGTAGAACCTACTAGCCAAGAAATGTTTGTCCAGCTGTAAGCTGAAGCCATAGTTTTCGTTGAAGAAACGTCAGCAACTATCGCCTGTCGAATAGGCAAGTATAGACCAATTGAGAAACCAGATAATATGACCCAGGGTATCAGATCCATCCAATTGTTGGCAAGGACGTACATTAGTGGTGGAAAAGAAGCTAGCAATGTACCTAATACGTGTAGTCGTTTTCTTCCGTACTTGTCTGATAGGTATCCGCTTAGAATTTGCATGACCGCAGTTGCAGCATTCGACAAGGAAAATACTATGCCGAGTTCTGTCATAGACGCGCTGAGAGAACTTTTGATGTAAATTGGCCATATTGGATTTACCATTTCAATGGCTAGAGAACTTGCTAGAAAGATTATGGAGAGGATTAGAATATTTCTTCCGTAAGCCATAAATCGATTCAATTCGATCGTCCCTAGTCAAACTGACCAACCAATCCTCGACAATACGGTCGCGTATTTAAAAATTTTGGATTAGTGCTTGGCGAATATTTTCCTTTAGCTGCTCTGCATACTTGTTAATCCGCGCGCATTTCATTTGTTGTGGTTGAACATAATCTTTAACAACCTCAACTTATATTGGATGGCTAACTGAAACGTAATGGAGAAGAGGGAATAAACGTATGGGAACAGCAAATCCAGCTGACTTTGTTGGTTACTGTGGACTCTACTGTAACGCTTGTGGAATTCGTCAAGGAAAGATCAAGAATGCTGTTGACAACCTGCGGAGCATTATTGCTGGTTACGGTTTTGACAAAATGATGCCAGAGCTTGCCCAATGGGAGCCAAGCCTTAAGCATTATAGCGAATTTGAGCAGGTCATGAACGGGCTAGTTAAGTTGTTTGGCGACTGCCCAAGCTGTCTTCAAGGCGGAGGAGACCCAAACTGCAAGGTAAGATCATGCGCAAAACAGAAAGGTTATCGCACTTGTACAGAGTGTGATGAAGCTGAAAATTGCGACAATCTGGCTCCTTATCGCAAAAACTTTGAGGTTGCTCTCAAAAGCATCAAACAAAATGGTATAGGAAAATATGCTGAAGAAATACAGGAAAAAGTGAATAAAGGATACAGCTACTCATAAGAGTATGTGCTCGCCCCGTTGAGATAAAGGAATTTCAATACTGTAAAGAGTGAACATACAACATTTCTTGATCTACTAATTTCCATTTTCTAAACTAATCTGAATCTTAGAAATTCTTTTTTTATTAGGGTTAGAATTTAGACATTAGAAAAACTGAACGTTCTCTCCAACTGTATGCATACTTTAAAGATTGTTGAGGTCTAACTGGTGATCTCTGAATAGACGATCACGCTGAATTCCTCTAAGTGATGTGTCATATGATAGAATTGCTCCCGATTTATCGTCATGCATGCATGCCATTCACTGAATACTAGACACCTTAAGAACATACTGAAGATTACACAGTGTGGAGTAGTTTCTTCCATAAGAGATAAAGCTGAAGTCAGAGATTTCTAAGTGGTGTTCGCATGGTTGAAGAGTACGTGAAGGACTTGTATCTAATTGGATTCATCCTGTTTGTCGTTCCAGTTCTCCTCATACTCCTAGGGATAGCGTTTGCTTTCATGGGACTACCAATAGATTTCGACAGCTTCAATACAGCGTTAGGTCCAAGCAGTCTTGGACTAACAGGGTTTCTCATAATGCTCTACCTTTCAATGAAGTACTACTACAAAGAGGGGAGAGACCGAAAGTCGTGATGATTAACTGTCACTTCATCAGGACACTAAGCTAGCAACAATACCAGCAGTCATAGTCTGCATGCATACAGTGGGTGTGGAGCCTAACTATTGTCAAGGGCATGTGGATACTCTGTTGAAAGCTTTGAAACATGAACTCAAACATGAAATCGCAACAGATCCGCCTGATGTTATGCTGAAAAAGGTATGAATACAGTATAAGAGTGGTAGCCCGGGAGAGATTCGAACTCTCGTCAGCGGGTCCAGAGCCCACAATGCTTGACCACTACACCACCGGGCTACGTGTTCTAGATGCATCAATCTTTCTAGGCTTGGTTGGATATTGGAGATTCTCAGCCATTCTATGTGCTTTTTAGCTTGTGTTGTTTCTGGTATTCTTGATGGTGAATCTCTTTTATGTTTTCGTTTTCTTAATCTCTTTTGTGCCTCCGTCTTCGAAATCTTGAAATGAAAATCGAAAGATTTATATATTAATACCGATCCTAAGCTGGTACTACGGCGACCAAATGGACGATTTTTAATTCCGAAGCCCCAAATGAGGAACCTAACAATTGTGACCGGTAATCGCCTTCAAACCTCCTCGAGGCTGATGAGATGAGTAAAAAAAACATGGCTAGGCAACGTCTAACAGACAAATGCCAAGAATGCGGAAGCTTAAACCTTATTCACGACTATGACAGCGGAGAAACTATCTGTGGCGACTGCGGCCTCGTTCTACGAGAACAAACGATGGACAAAGGACCAGAATGGAGAGCTTTCACACGAGAAGAGAAAGCTTCTCGCAGCAGAGTTGGAGTCCCCATGTCATACTCAGTCCACGACAAAGGCCTCTCAACAGCAATAGGGAGAATTGACAGAGATGCCTTCGGTCGCAAATTACCCCTCGCAACCAGACTACAAATGTGGCGCCTTAGAAAGTGGCAGATCCGATCGCGAGTCCACTCTAGTGTCGACAGAAACCTCGCACAAGCCATGGCAGAACTAGACAGACTTGCAGACAAAGTATACCTCCCAGCCTCAGTGAAGGAAAAAGCTGCTGTGACCTATCGGAAAGCCCTAGACAAAGGCTTAGTACGAGGTAGATCCATCGCAGCCATAGCTGCTGCATCTCTATATGCAGCCTGCAGAACCACCAGCACACCAAGAACCTTAAGGGAGATCTCCGAGGCAAGCCTAGTAGACAAGAAAGATGTCGCTAGATGTTATAGGCTACTTCTGCGCGAATTAGACATCAAGATGCCTATAGCCAACCCCCTAACCTACATCTCCAAAATTGCGGAACGCACAGGGATCAGCGGGCCGACACAAGGCGATGCCATCAAGATTCTCAGGGATGCAAGACGCTTACGAGCATCAGCAGGAAAAGATCCTATGGGCTTGGCAGCCGCAGCCCTCTACATAGCCTGCTTAATGAATAATGAAAAGAAAACACAAAAAGACATCGCTGAAGCCGCAGGCGTAACCGAAGTCACTGTTAGAAACCGATACAAAACCCTAAAGAGGCAACTAAACCTCGTAATACCCGATTAATTGGGCAAGCGCTTTCCAAATAATGTCCCAGCTGTTGCGTGCACCTTAAAGGTCTAAATGGATATTCTGACAAGGAAATTCAATCCTAATCCTCTGAAAGAGAGTTATCTTGCATATTCTCATTTTGATCCTACAGCTAATTTGTCTAATGACAATGCTGAATTCAGCAAAGCAGCAGAGATTTCACAGCAGATGAAAGAAGGGAAGAAAGATTAAACCATCACAGCAACAAGTTAGCGTCAGTATCCGTATACCCATGAACACTTTTTATCAAGGTATTCGAGGTAATGCTTGAAGTTCATCTCTTCCCCCGTGATCTTCCTGATTAGAACAGCTGGGTCGTAGAGGTCTCCCTGCTGATGAACTTTCCCGGTCATCCAACCTTTGACGTTTTGGAAGTTACCCTCACTGATCTGACCTCTCCAGTTAGGTATATCTTTCTCCATCGAACTCAAGAGTTGTCCGCCAATTATGTTGCCTAATGCATATGTGGGGAAGTATCCAAAGTCACCACTGGCCCAGTGGATGTCTTGCATGACTCCTTCAGAGTCATTCTCAATATCCACCCCCAAATACTCGTTATACTTCTTATTCCAGATCTCTGGAAGATCAGCCACATCAATCTTCCCGGGAATCAACTCTTGTTCAATCTCGAATCGAACTATTATGTGAAGACAGTATGTTACCTCGTCAGCCTCAACACGGATCTTTGAAGGTCTAACATGGTTGACTGCGCGGACGAAATCGTCCAACGCTAAATCAGAGAAGGTGTTCCCCGTAAGCTCCTTCAACTTCGGATAGAAATAAGTCCAAAACTCGCGTGATCGCCCAATCACATTCTCCACGAACCGGGACTGGGACTCATGAAATCCCAAAGAGCAGGAGCTACCAATTGGCTGAAACATCCATTCTTGCTTAAGATTCTGATCGTATATCGCGTGACCACCTTCATGCAGCACCGAAAATAATGAAGAAGCCATATCATCTTCATAGTAGTGAGTTGTTATTCGCACGTCGTCATAATAGCCTGTAGTGAAAGGATGCTCCGTCTCATCTATCCTGCCTCCAGCCTTAGGAGATACTACGTCATACCCAATGAACTTGGCAACTTCCTTTGAAATCTTCCTCTGAATATCAAAGGGAACTTTCCGCTTCAAAACTGAAGGATTTGGTTGTTTCGGCGAATCCTGACATTTCCTCAAGATTGAGACGAGTCCATCTCTCAGACTTGAAAATATTCTGGAGATCTTTTCAGCTGCCATCTTAGGCTCATAAATATCGATGAGGGCGTCATAAGGTGTAGCTGTTCCCTTAACTCCCATGAGGATTTCTGCTGCTTGTTTCTTCAGTTCAAGCATCTTTTCAAGTTCTGGATTGAACATGGAGAACTTCTTTTTAGCTTTAGCCTTCTTCCAGACATCGATAGCGATGGCTTCCTGTTTAGCCGTCTCTGCTACAAGTTTCTCAGGCAACTTCGTCTGCTCATCATAGGTCTTCCTGACGAGGTATACATTTCTTTTCTTTAATTCGTTTAGACTTCCGTACTCTGAGTGTTTTTCAATCTTAGAAAGGAGAGTTTCAATTTCAGGCTTAGTGATCATCCTATGCAGAACTTGACTAATTACACCTAACTGCTGACTCCGCAGGTTAACCCCTTTTGGGGGTATCTTTGTTTCCATGTCCCAATAGATAATATTCGCGGCTGTTTGGAGAACAGTAATCTCCTTGATGTTCGCCATGAGCTTGTCATAATTGGCTTTTAACGTCTCAGGGGTCTTCGACATATTGATCGTAACGGATAACTTCCTTCAAAGATATATGGCTTACGCGTTGCCACAAAGGAAAAAACTACTGAAGCACTTAA
>DAOWHM010000124.1 GCA_030641425.1 Candidatus Bathyarchaeota archaeon
CAATCATTATGTTGTCAAGACTATAGTAGACGGCAGCTTTCATAGAACAGCCCTTTGGGTTTGAGAAGTCTGTTGTCCAATTAAGATTTTTCCATAGAATGGTATAGTAAGCACTGCTGCGGACACTTGTGGGAACCGGTCGTGGGCTCTCCAATCAAAAGGTGACGCTACTTAAGTTGAATTTGTAGCTTGCTCAATTGCCTCTTTAGCTCGCTTCAGGAATCGTGCAGCTGGTGCGCCATCTATTATTCTGTGATCATATCCGAGGGTGAGTGTCATAATGGGCTTGGTTCTAATTTCTCCTTCTACAGCAACAGGTTTTTCTGCGATTCTTCCAGCAGCAAGTATGGCTGCTTCTGGCGGGTTTATTATAGGCAGAAACACGTCAACGTTGTACATGCCAAGGTTAGTTATTGTGAAGGTGCTACCTGTTAATTGTACTCTTGATAGTTTTCCATTTCTTGCCTTTTCCACGAGTTCCTTAATTTCCGAAGAGATTTTCAGTAGCGATTTTTTGTCTGCATCTCTTACAACTGGTACTACAAGTCCTTTTTCGGTGGAGACAGCTATGCTGATGTTTATGTCTTCGTAGATTCGGATCTTGTCATCAATAAGTGTGGAGTTTGCTGCTGGAAATTCGCGCAGAGTCTTTGCTACCGAATGAATTAGTATTGCTGTATAGGAAACATTCGTTTCATCTCGAATCTTAACTGCTTCTGTCATGTCAACTTCCATCATGATGAAGCTGTGGGGGGCAGTACGAAAACTTGTGGTAACACGTTCTGCTGTTGTTTTTCTGATACCGGTTAATGGGATCTCTTCTCTTACCCGCGGTGTCTTCACTCTCTCTTCTAGATAATTTTCGACATCTCTTTCCAAGATTCTTCCTTCAGGACCTGTCCCTTCTAATTGTTCCAAAGGCACGTTGTGCTCTTTGGCGACCCTCTTGGCGGCAGGGGACGCGAGAATGCGTTTCTTCTTTGAGCTAGGTTTGATTGGTTGCACATCTGGTGTCATTGCTTCTTCTAAAGGCTCAGGAGGGTGAGGTTCCACTTCAATTTCTATGGCGTGAAGGTCTTCGTCTACTCTAGCGATTATGGCTAACGTCGCGTTAACTGGTGTTTCCACCCCTTCCTCAACGAGAACCTTTCGTAGAACCCCAGATTCAGGTGACTCAACTTCGTAAGTTACCTTCTCAGAGAGTACTTCCACAACTGACTCGCCCTTATCAACAGTTTCACCCTCTTTCTTAAACCATTGAATCACAGTGCCCGTCTTCATTGTTAAACTGAGCCGAGGCATAACAATCTTCGTAGCCAAGATCAGTCAGCTCCATCAAACAATTCTTTTTATGGCTTTGATTATCTTTTCTTCGTTAGGAATCACAAACTTCTCTAGTGTTGGGCTAAAGGGAATCGGCGTGTCTGGTTCAGCAACCCGGATCACTGGCGCATCAAGATAATCGATAGCTTCCTCAGCTACAATCGCTGCGATTTCTGCACCTACCCCAGCAGTCCTGCAATCTTCAGTTACGATCACCAAATGACCAGTTTTCTTCACAGAACGCAGTATAGCCTTCTTATCTAAAGGAACTAGTGTTCTTGGATCAACAACTTCCACACTTAGATTCTCCTTCCCCAAGGTTTCTGCTGCCTTTAAAGCTTCATGCACCATAAACATTGTTGCAACAATCGTCACATCAGTTCCTTCTCTTTTTACGTCAGCAGAACCAAATGCAATCGTGAATTCTTCGTCAGGTATCAACCCCTTTATTGGATACAGAAGTTTGTGCTCGCAAAAAATGACTGGGTTGTCATCTCTTATTGCAGTCTTTAACAATCCTTTTGCATCGTAGGGGGTTGAGGGTACAACAACATATAATCCAGGTATGTGCATGAACCATGCTTCAAGACTTTGGGAGTGATGTGCTGCAATATTCACCCCACCACCGAAGGGTGTTCTGATGACTAGAGGAATCTTTGCTTGCCCACCAAACATGTAGCGGATTTTTGCCGCTTGGTTGGCTATCTGGTCCATGGCCAGGGTCATTAAGTCGCCAAACATGATTTCTGCAACTGGCCGCATGCCTGTAATTGCTGCGCCAACTGATGCTCCTATTATAGCTGATTCACTTATCGGCGTATCTCTGACTCGCTCGACGCCAAATTTCTCTGCAAGTCCCTTGGTTACCTTGAAAGCACCCTCCCAGTACTGTCCTATGTCTTCACCTAGTAGAAAGACTGTTTTATCCCGTTGCATCTCTTCAAGTAGTGCTTCGCGGAGCGCCTCTCTATATGTTATCTCCTTCAATTCAGTTCACCTCAGACATAGACATCCTCCAAAGCTGATTCAGGCGTTGGAAAAGCGCTTTCCTTTGCGAACTGAACTGCCTCATCCACACTTCTAGTCACTTCTTTCTCTATTTCCGTAATTCCTGAATCAGAGATTATACCTTCTTGTAGAATGTGTCTTTTCAGCCTGTTAATAGGATCTTTGCGGAGCCAATCTTCAACCTCTTCTTTAGGTCGATAAGCTGCGGGGTCAAACCGGGAATGGCCTTTATGTCTATAGGTTTTGCATTCAATCAGGGTAGGGCCGTCACCGCTTCTCGCACGCAGCACAGCCTCTTCAGTTGCTTGAGAGACAGCAAGAACATCGTTTCCGTCGATGGTGACTCCTGGAATTCCATAGGCGCTGGCTCTGTCAGCAATATCTTTTGTTAACATTACTTGTGTTTGGCGAGTTCCCATGGCGTACAGGTTGTTCTCGCACACGAATATTACAGGAAGCCTCCAGATTGCTGCCATGTTTAGACTTTCGTGAAAAGTCCCTTGGTTTGAAGCACCGTCTCCAAAGAAGCATACTGCCACCTGATCAGTTCTTCTCAGCTTTATAGAGAGGCCTGCACCCGTGGCAATCGGAATTCCAGCTCCTACTACTGCGGTTGCACCTAGAACACCTATGTTGAAGTCTGCTATGTGCATCGAGCCACCTTTTCCTTTGCAGTATCCTGTCTTTCTACCTAGAATCTCAGCCATAGTTTTGTTTAGGCTAGCTCCTTTCGCAATGCAGTGCCCGTGACCTCGATGTGTACTTACGATATAATCGTCTTTGTGCAGATTTGAGCACACGCCAACAGCTACAGCTTCTTCTCCTGCATACAGATGAATAGTGCCTGGAACAAGGTTTTGCCCATACAACTCGAAGACTTTCTCTTCAAAAAGCCGGATCTCTAGCATCTTCCTGTACATTTCAACGGTTTTCTCCATGTTCAAAATTGCAGTTCTCCTACTCAGACTTAAAAGAAGACTATTATCTCACATATAAAACTCCAAAGACTGGAAGTTGACGGGTAGACATTCTAGTATGAACGATGATGAGGTCTTACAAGCTCTTCTAGAATTCTAAGCATATTCGGCACTTGCGTCACTATATCGGTGAATGTCAAGATTCCAACGGATTTCTCGTTGCTCATAACAAGAAGCCTCTTGATGTGTTTCCTAACCATAATCTTAGCTGCTTCATCAATACTGACCGTGCTGTGAATGGATATTACAGGGCTCGTCATGACTTCTCTTGCTCGCAAGGTTTCTGGTGCCAAACATGGCTCAACAATTCTTCGAAGAATGTCCCGTTCAGTAATGATTCCTACGGGACGATCGCTCTGCACAACAACGATAGAACCTATGTCGAATTTATTCATTGTAGCGACAATCTCTTTAACAGAAGTATCGGGTCTAACTACTTTTACGTCCTTTGACATGACGTCTCTAACGAGGACTATTCCTGCCATTCATCTGCTCTCCAAGTTTCGTTCCTGGTTCATAAATCGACTAGTTCCTTAAGTATTTTGCAGCTGAGCAGGTTAAGGCTCTTCGTCTCTTATGAGATATGTTTGATGTTCCCATAATTCTTTGGTTGTTATAGAGCCGAATTCTTCTTTGATTATCATGACAGCAGCCTGAGGTGGTATAATGCCTCTTTCAGTTATTATTAGGTCGATATATTCTGGTGGGGTTATATCAAAAGCGGGATTTTTTATAGTCACGTTTGGCATCTTCCTCAACTCTTCCAGGGGTACAACCTCTGAACTGTCGCGTTCCTCTATCTTCACAGGTTGTCCCAGCAAAGTTTCGGGGCTGAACTTGTAGGTTTCCGCAGTTACAAAGAATGGTACTTGGGACTCATGGGCAACTAGAGCCATGATTGAAGTTCCAATCTTGTTCACTACAGCTCCATTGGCGGTTACGGCGTCAGCTCCAACTACGGCTTTGTCCATCTTTGCCATAAAGAAGCGTATGGCACTGTCAACGATTAGTGTAGTTGGTATTCCAAAGGCACTCAGCGTTTCAGCGGTGAGCCTTCCTTGAAATCGCGGTCTTGTCTCTGAAGCAAACACTTTGAAGGATTTTCCTTGGTTGAAAGCGGTTTTTAGCACTGCCGTTACTGTGGCACTATTGCAATGAGTAATTATGCAATCGCCATCTTCTATTCTTCTTGCTCCGATTTCTCCAATACGCTTTATTGCCTTCGCACTGTTGAGAATAAACGCTGATGCCGCTTCAATTGTAGCTTGGCGTAAGTCTTCCAATCCACAATTTCTCTCCTGAGCTTCCCTGACTCGATGCATAACATAGCGTATTGCATTTGGCAATGACACGGCTGTCGGTCGTGTCTTCAAAAGGAGCTTCGCTGTGGCTTCTAGCTCCATAACCAATTCGTCAGAACTCTTGACTTTTGATTCTTGAACGGTTATACTGAGGGCTTTGGCTGCAGAGGAAGCTATCTTGCCCGCCCCACGCACCTTCATTGTCTTAATATCTTGAGCAATATCTTTTATTTTCTGACTGATCTTCATCATGTTACCGTCTTAGACTAACTGGGGCTAATTCGAGAGAAAAGCTTTGCCACTTTGCCGCCCTTTCTTGATGAGAGAAGTCATTTCTCGACTTTTTGGGGAGAAGAAGGCTGGTCAGAGTTTTTCATGTATGACAGGCTTCTTCTCGATGTAGAATATGATAAAGAAGGTGTGAGGAGGCTTCTCTGCCAAAAATGGCCTCTCTAGACGATTTTACGCCTCAGTCTTATCCGCAAGACTTATAATGTGTCGGTAAGGATTACTAGAAATTTGTGGATTCAAAATGGAAATGGAAGAGATTGCGAGATGGTCGTACATCGCCTTCCTTGTCATTACAATCGTTGCTGGACTAGCGGTCGGTTACATTGCTTATGATGCACGTACAGACACTACAACTACAGAAACAATCTTTGACTCTGTTGCAGACACGCACGGTTATGTCCTCCTGATTATGCTAACCCTAGGTGTCATTATTGGAATTGCAGGAAGTATAACATCAAAAGAGATTGCTCCATTCCTTATTGCAACAATCGCTCTCATGGTTGTCGGTATTAGTGACGTCTGGAGCCCGCTTTGGCAAGTTGAGATTCTTCAAATACTATACTGCTTCGCCTCGGCAATTACAACATATATCGCAGCATTCGCTGCCCCTGCAGCTGTTATCATCGCAATCAAAGGTATCCTAGCTATGGCGAAAGAGAAGTAAAATCCGCCCAACTTTCTTCTTTTTTTTAAGTTTAGTTCATATTATGATTGAGCACCCTAGGATTTTCTATGGAGCATGCACGCTCAGTAGTGAGCGACAAGGTCCGATGGTCTCTCTCCAAGATCGCTGGAAGCTTATCGATCATTCCAAGTATGCCACTACGTAATTACCAACAACGATTGGGAAACACCCCACAAAAAACAGGAGAAAAGTCTTGGGGCCATCATGCTTCTAGCAATTGGAGAACAGTTTCTCTTTCAAGTTCACGGAGGCGTTGCTCATGTTCAATCTTCATCCTATTCCAGTTGCAGATTCGCGTTGCTTCTTCGAAGCTTAAGCAGCGTCTTTTTTGACCATGAAGGCCTCCTGTCATCACGTTTACATACCATTCGCCACCTAGGTTGGTTCTTCCGCTTTCGACACCTTGCAGAGTCTTCA